>JAYVGG010000038.1:0-3842 GCA_043772475.1 Burkholderiales bacterium | reverse complement strand
TTAACTGCGGTATTCCAACGACAACTTTGCGTTTGACGGGCATGGGGATTCCTTAAAAAGGTCATGGTAAACCCCACACACAAAATTTAGGATAGGCTCTGCGCCTGAAACGCAACCCGCGTTTTCAAGGGATACGACCCTCTGTCAATCGCGCCGCTTGCGTAAGGCTATGATCAACAATACCGCCAATCCCACCAACACCGGCCAATCACGCCACCGCACATAGGGTGTTGCACCCGCTCGCGGCTGCACCTGCACCTCGAGCGCGCCACGCTTGTATTGCGGCAACGCTTGCACAATAACGCCACGCTCATTGATCGCCGCCGTCAACCCGGTATTGGTCGAACGCAAGGACCAGCGCGCGGTTTCGAGCGATCGCATCTGTGAAAACTGGGCCTGTTGTGCGGCCGCAAGCGAGTGGCCGAACCAGGCCATGTTGCTTATGTTGACGAGCATTTCGGCTTCGGGCAATTGGACTGCGATCTCGGAACCGAACGCATCTTCGTAGCAAATGTTCACCGCTACCTTTGTATCCGCGACTTGCATGGGCTGGGGGCTTGCGGTGCCACGCCCCAAGCTACTCATCGGGATATTCAGCCACACCATCACCCACGCGAGTACGTCGGGCACGAATTCGCCGAAGACGACTAAGTGTTTTTTATCGTAGCGCTGCGATGGCGCTGCGCCGACTGAGATCGCGCTATTGAAGGCGATGCGCATGCCTGGGTCAACCTTGCTCGGCTCGAAGCCGATTGTGCCGGTGATGAGATCGCCGCCGCGTGCGGAGACGGCGGCTTTCATTTGCGCCAAGTAATCTTGATCGGCTGCTTGATATCCATAGGGCAAGGCGGTTTCTGGCATGACGACTAATTTTGCGGGGGAAGCCACTACCAAATCACGATAGTTTTGTAATGTGGGGCCGATCTGATCTTCGCGCCACTTAAGGCTTTGCGAGATATTGCCCTGCAAAAGGGCAACTGAAATAGGCGCGCCAGTGGGTGCGCTCCAAGCGATCAGGCCGAGCGCCACCGCAGCCAGCCAGCCAGCCCCTGCCGAGATGCCAATATGCCTGCCGACCGGGCGCGACGCACACATCACGAACACCCCCGCCGTGAGGGCCAGCACCCACGAGATACCAAACGCGCCGACGATGGGGGCAAGGCCTACTAACGGCGCGGGCAGTAGGCCGCCGGGCGTTTGCGTGTAGCCCATGATGAGCCACGGGAAGCCGGTGAGAAACCAGCCGCGCACGATTTCACCGAGCACAAAGGTGGCGGGGAAAATAACGAGCAAGGTGACAAGCGGCGATGCGCCTCTTCGCAGCCATTGCGCGAGCACAGCGGCGAGCATGGGAAATAGCGACAGGTACGCGCAGAAAATAAAAATCGCAAAAGCAGATAGAGCCGCCGGCATCCCGCCGAATTCATGGAGGCTAATGTAGAGCCACGAAACGCCGGCCGCAAATAAACCCATGCCCCACGACAAGCCCACCAGTGCCGCGCGCTTTTTGCTGGTGGCACCGGCTTGCAGCAAAAAGAGCCCGACGAGACTGACGAGGGCGGCGGGCCAAAAGTAAAACGGGGCGAAGGCGAATACGCCAATGGCACCGGCTGCAAGTGCCGCAATAATGTTGCCCGCCGGGCGTTGCGGGAGTGTGATCACGCCGCTTCGACGGGTGCCGGTGGCGGCAGTTTTTCGATTAAGAGCGAATGTACTTTGCGGCTGTCCGCCCGCAGAACGGCGAACTTAAAACCATCAAAGGTCACGCTTTCGCCGCGCTTGGGCACATGGCCGAATCGGCCAATCACCAAGCCGCCGACGGTATCGAATTCTTCATCTGAAAACGTGCTCGCAAAGTAGGCGTTGAAATCCTCAATCTCGGTCACCGCTTTCACACGGAATTTGCCGGATTTATCGGGGAGGATATTGTCTTCGGTTTCGTCGAAATCAAATTCATCTTCGATGTCACCGACGATTTGCTCGAGCACATCTTCAATCGTCATCAAGCCCGCCACACCGCCGTACTCATCAACCACGATTGCGATGTGGTTACGGTTCGCTTTGAATTCGCGCAGCAGCACATTTAGGCGCTTGGACTCTGGCACAAATACCGCTGGGCGCAGCATATCGCGCACGTCAAATTCTTCTGCGTTCGCGTAATAACGTAGTAAATCCTTGGCAAGCAAGATGCCGATCACGTTGTCTTTGCTGTTTTCATAGACGGGAAAGCGCGAGTGCGCGGTCTCGATTACGAATGGGATAAACGTTTCCGGCGTGTCGGCGACATCGATCATGTCCATCTGCGAGCGCGGGATCATCACGTCGCGGGCGTGCATTTCAGAGACTTGCATCACACCCTCGATCATCGAGAGGGCATCGGCATCCAGCAGTTTTTTCTCGTGAGCGCCTTGGAGTAATTCAAGCAGCTGGTCACGGTCTTCAGGCTCGCGCAAAAGTAGCGTCGAGAGACGCTCAAACATTGAGCGCTTGGGGGCTTCGTCCATGGAGGGGTTCAGTTGTTGCGGAATAGGCAATGTATCACAAGGCGGGTTTTTCCGTTTGGGTGCTTGGAACCCTAGCATTGGCGCGGTGTTTGGGGGTGATGCCACTTCGTGCCGCGTCAATTTGTCATGCCGCGCGCAGCCGAGACATCTGTAGTTTGCGCTCACTCGGGGTGACAAATTTAATACGGATCCTCTACCCCGACACGCGCCAAAATCGCCACCTCACGCGCTTCCATCACTTTTGCCTCTCGCACAGTCTCGTGGTCAAACCCCGCCAAATGCAGCACGCCATGCACGGTGAGATGTGCATAGTGATCCACGAGCGATTTGCCTTGCTCGCGCGCCTCACGTGCCACCACTTGCGCGCAGAGCACGATGTCGCCTTCTAGCGTTTTCGATTTCGGTGCGTGATAGACAAAGGTGAGCACGTTGGTTGCGTAATCCTTGCCGCGAAAATTTCGGTTGAGATCGCGTGCTTCCGCTGTATTCACCACGCGTAAGGTGAGCGTTGCCTCACCGTCAAGTGCGGCTCGGATCCAGCGTTTGAATGCTCGATCCGTGGGAATCGTTTTGAGCCGACTCGCGCGCTGGATAACGATCGCCACGATTAACGAAGGCTGCGCGTATGCGCTTCGTAGGCGGTGACGATGGATTGCACCAGTGGGTGCCGCACCACATCGCCCGCCTGAAAGATCGTAAAGCCGATGCCACGGATACCGTTCAACACGTTGCGCGCATCAATCAGTCCGCTCAAGGTGCCGTGCTTTAAATCGACCTGCGTCACATCACCCGTAACGACGGCCTTGGTGCCGAAGCCGATGCGGGTTAAAAACATTTTCATTTGTTCGGGCGTGGTGTTCTGCGCTTCATCCAAAATGATGAAGGAATGGTTTAACGTGCGGCCGCGCATGAACGCCAACGGAGCAACCTCGATCTGGCTGCGCTCGAACATGCGGTTTACCTTATCGAAGCCGAGCAAATCGTAGAGCGCGTCATACAACGGCCGAAGATAAGGATCCGTTTTTTGCGAGAGATCACCGGGTAGAAAACCCAAACGCTCGCCCGCCTCGACCGCCGGGCGCGTGAGTACGATGCGCTTCACGAGATCGCGTTCAAACGCATCCACCGCGCAGGCAACCGCGAGATAAGTCTTGCCCGTTCCAGCCGGCCCCACGCCAAAGGTGATGTCGTAGGTTTGCATTTGCTGAATGTATTGAAGCTGCCGATCGGTGCGTGCGCGTAGATCGGCGCGGCGGGTGTGCAGCACCGGTTCATCAGGTTTCTTATCTTCAAACGGTTGATCGGCCATGCGCGACGCACGCACAGGCTTGCCCTCGC
>JAYVGG010000037.1:0-11578 GCA_043772475.1 Burkholderiales bacterium | reverse complement strand
GAACAATCTTGCGCTGGTAGGGCATTGAACTTCAACGTAGAGTTGACCGGTGCGCGGCACCTGCGCGCGTCCGGTGCAACGGCAAGTTAGCAGCGCTCGCCTCAAGGCGCTCGGCCAGCCAGACCTTAATAACAGACTGTCGCGTAACGCCGAGTTTGCTTGCCTCGCGGTCTAGCGAGTCAACCATCCATGTTGGAAAATCGACATTCACTCGCTTCTGCTCTTGCAGCACGCGTTTGGCTTTGGACAAGTCCAACGAAGCCGTGATGTCGAGACCCAGGTCAAACTGTTGCTCGAATTTTTTAGCTTTCATAAAGTGCCACCTCTTCTGTACGTGCGCGTCGCACGGATATCAATCGGACATTGACACCTCGGTAGGTAAAGATGGCCGACCAATGTTTTCCATCGATTGAGCCAATCGCCAG
Source organism: Burkholderiales bacterium (assembly GCA_043772475.1). Taxonomy (GTDB): domain Bacteria; phylum Pseudomonadota; class Gammaproteobacteria; order Burkholderiales; family Usitatibacteraceae; genus UKL13-2. The sequence goes on along the minus strand of JAYVGG010000037.1, from coordinate 11,153 downwards.
ATACCGCGGTTCATCATCCGTTTTTGCCGGGATCTCCAGCAGCATCGGGTCGTTCCAGAGACACTGGGCTTCAACAAAATCGATGCCGTGCTTTGCACGATTAGACTCGCTCTTTGCGACATCAAATTCGAAGGTATTCATGGTATAGAAAATATACCTTAATTGGCATCAATACGCCAGCCGTGTTGAACTTCTAACGTTTGACTTTAGCCGGAGCCGACGGTGATCCGCTGGAATGAAAGGTGCATATCGGGGCCACACGTCGGCACGTTGGGGTCAACGTTGGAGTCTTGCTCTGTCGCATCATCCTATCGCCAAACTCTATTACTGGCGGGCATTTCCGGGCGCTGATCATGTTTTTCGTCATCATTGCCAATGCGTGTTTTACGCGGATGAGATTCCTCATCGCACGATAAAACGGTGCGCGGTCGCAATGCCAGACTTAAGGGGTGCGCTCAGGTCGCATGGGCGACCGAAACTCTTGCACATGCAAAGCCACACGCCACCCTGCCAGCGCCACCATTACCGCCCCAACCGAGGATACCCCGGCACCTGCGGCACCCGCATCGGCTCTTTCGCCATCTTGTCTTTCAAATAACGAATCGCCGCATCAAGCTGCGCGTCTTGGCCGTTAAAGGTGGCGTGCGGCAGGTTATCAACGAGCATATCGGGCGCTACACCCACCCCCTCGGTGATCCACGCACGTTCACGGCCATCGTCAACAAAGGAGCCCATCTCGGCGGCGCGCGCGATGCCGCCGTCGCGTAGGCGGTTTTGGTCGGATAGCCAGATGCCCGCCCCGGCGGTGGTGGTGCCGATGAGCGGTGCAATGCCTAAGCGTTTGAGGCCTTGTGCGAGGGTTTCGCCATCGGAGTAGGTGGTGGCATCAATGAGGGCGACGACATGGCCACGGAAGGCGAGCTGTTGATTGTGGATCGGGTCTTCTGCGTCGCGGCGTTGCCAGAAATGCCACGCGCGGCGTTGGAGTTTTTCGATAATCCATGAATCAATACTGCCGCCGTTATTGCTGCGTAGGTCGATGATGAGGCCTTCGCGTTGGAACACGGGGTAGAACTCGCGCGTCCAGCGCGCGATGTCGTTAGCCCCCATGGCTTGCAGATGCACGTAGCCGATCTGTTTTGCGCCAGCCTCGTCCACACGCGCCATGCGGGCGCGCTCCCAGGCGAGGTAGCGTAGCGCACGATCACGTGTGGTTGTGAGCGGTGTGACGATCACGTCACGCGCGAGCCCGGCTGGGGTCTCAACGCTGAGTAAAACTTGCTTGCCGACTTGGCTACGCATTAGCTCGCCGGTGTGCATCGCTGTTCTCGCGGCCACGCCGTTAATCGCGACCACGGTGTCACCCACGCGCACGTTCGCTTCGGCGCGCGCGAGTGGGCTTAATTCTTCGATGAGCTCTGGATCGCCATTAAAAATCTGCGTGACGCGAAAGCCACGCTCGGTTTTCACAAATTCGGCCGCGAGCGCACCCACGTCCACATTGTCTTCGCCTTTGCGGATGTCGGTGCCGCCCACTTGGCTATGCAAAATCGAGAGCTGCGAAATCATCTGCGCGATCACGTCGTTCACCTCGGCGCGATCAGTCACGCGCTCGATCAGCGGCTGGTAGCGCGCGCGCATTGCGTTCCAGTCCACGCCGTGCAAATTTTTATCGTAAAAATAATCGCGGTGCATTCGCCACGCGTCGATGAACATTTGCTTCCATTCTTCGCGCGGGTCTACGGCGAATGTCCAGTCACGCAAGTTGACAGCAAATTTGCCGTGCTCAGTCGGCGGCGGCGGGGATTTGCCGGCGTCAAACACCCACAAATCGTTGGCTTTACGAATGAGAATTTTTTTCCCGTCTTGCGTGAGCTGGTAGCTGCGGATTTCATCGAAATACAAATCAACCAATGGTGGCGCGGGGTTTGGAGCCTCGATGGCGATGGAGCGTAGCGATTGTTTGCGCTCGGCCGTCGCTTCGGTCGATACAAAATAGAGCCGTTTGCCGTCGGTAGATAGCTCTTTGTAATTGCCCGGTGGCGCGGGCACTTCGTAGAGCCGCTCGGTGAGGCCTTCGATTTTGATGGGGAAATTCGCGGCGGCGGCGGGCGGCTTGGCGACGGCGGCGGTGTCACCTGCGGGCTTTGGCGGTTCAGGTTTTTTTTCGGGCTCCGATTTTTGCAATTCGTCTTTCGCTAAAAACGGCCAGCGCGCATTCGCGTCGAGCGCTAACGCATAGATGCGCGTTTGCCGATCAAAAAACGGCTCAGGATTGCGCTGCCCCCAGGGGCTTCCCACCACACTTTGCAGGTGGCGCTCGCTCAAAAAATAAAGCCACTTACCGTCGGGGCTAAATGCCGCACTCTTAGCGTGATAGCGATCACTGGTGAGCGGCGTTTTAGTGCCTGTTGCGACCTCGATAAGCGTGAGGGTCGCGAAATAATTTGCCGCACTTTTTTCGATGACCAGAAAACGGCTATCAGGCGACCATGCCACCGAGCCGTAATCGCTTAATCGGCTGCGGTCGATCTCTCGGCTTTCGCGGCTTTCGGTGTTGAGTAGATAAAGGCGATGGTCTTTATCGTCGTGGGCAATCCACTTGCCGTTGGGCGAGGGGTAGGCGCGTGTCCGTAGCACGGTCGCGTTTTGCGTGAGCTGGGTAGCACTGCCCACGCCGTTGGCGGGGTAGCGGGTGAGCTCCATCTCGCCGGATTGATCTGAGAAGGCGAGCACGGTTTTACCATCGGCGGCAAACACCGCATTGCGCGCCCGCACGTCTGATACGCGCGTGGCCTCAACCCGCCGCCCGTTACCGACGGGTGCCACAAAGACCTGCCCGCGCGCGGTAAGCGCCACCCGATCGCCCGTGGGGGACGCTGCGACAGCGGTGACAAAATCCCAAGGCGTTTTGATCCAGCGGGTTCGCAGATGCTCAAAATCAGATTGCAGCGTGAGTGAGATCGGACGCTCCTGGCCGCTTGCTAACGCCAGCACGTGTAGATCAGCGCCGCGCTGGTACACGATGCGCTGGCCATCGCCAGAAATAGCGGCACCGCGAATATCAAACGTGGTGTGTCGGGTGTGGGCTTTGGTATCGCCGCCGTCGGCATTCATCGACCAGATATTCATCGTGCCATCGCGGTCAGAAAGAAAATAAACGCGATCGCCCGCGCACATCGGCTGGCGGCTGGTGCCTTTGTGATCGGCCGTTAAGAGCCGCGCCTCACGGCCTTCGTCATAGCGCCAGAGCTGCTGCGCTAGGCCACCCACGTAGCCTTTCACGTTGTCGCTCATGACGGGTCGCCTTGCAAACATGAGCGTGCCACCGAGATAACAGCCCTCGGCCGCTTCGGCGAGCGCGATAGGTTTTATCTCACGCGTGGCGGGCGCAATCGTGTAGAGCCGCTGCTCAGGTTTGCCCGAATAACGCGATGCACTAAATAGCACGCGGCCATCGGCCGTCCAACCCTGCACGAGTGCAGTATCCCCATCGAATGTGAGGCGCGTCGGCGTGCCACCGGCGAGTGGCATGACGTAAATTTCTGCTGGGCCTTCGTAGCGGGCGGTAAAGGCGACCTGCGTGCCGTCGGGGGAGATAGCTGGGTTCGACTCGGCGGCGGGGTGAGTGGTGAGGCGCTGCGCGGTGGTGGAGGGATTGGCAACGTTTGCGCGCCAAATATCACCCTCAGCGACAAAAACCACCGTGTCACCGTGAATAGCAGGCTGGCGAAAATAGCCGGGGGCTGCGTGGGAAAGTGATTGGGCCAATAGAAACAGGGTGGCCAATAAAACGTAACAAAAATGCTTAACCATCGTCATACGCTCATTACGGTGAGGGAGCCTAAGCATAGCCGGATTTTTGGGCGTGTGGCAGCGTTGGGGATGGATCTTTTTTAGAGGCGTGAGAAAACGGCGTGACGTAAAAGCGAAAAGCAGATCCCTCGGCTGCGCTCGGGATGACAGGTTGGAAGTGGGGGCGGGAAATGGCGCTGTGACGCGCGACGAACGACGCGGGATTCCGGCTTTCGCCGGAATGACAAATTGAGCGTGTGGCGATTCGTATTGGATGGTGCCTGTACGGCTGGAAAGCTAATAGGGGTGCGGGGTTTGGCGATGTGAGCGAGCACCCATAGCCCGAAAGGAGCGTAGCGAATTCCGGGTTTCGAGCCTAAGCACGCGCGCACGCCCACAAAGCACTAATCGGAGGAATCCAGCCCCGCCCCCGTCTCGCCGGGCTTTTCTTCTGTTCTGGCGCGATCAAGTTTGGCTTTGAGCGTTTCGGCTTTGCCGAAAAATGCGGCTTCGCTTTGCTGCGGGGCGATTCGCAGGGCCGGGGTTTTAAGCGTGCGTAAAACGCTTGCCTGGCCGCTGCGCGATTCGTTTTCTGATTTCGCAATCCATAGTGTTGCTAACGTCATCATCAGCACCGCGCTGACTAAGCCTGCTTTGAGCACAAGGCGGGTATTGCTGATGGCGCGTAAATGGAAAAACGTGGTGAGCGCCGTTGCTATCCAGACCTGTAATCCTGAAAGTGAGCTTAAGCCCGTGATCGAAAATATGTAGGCGGCGTATTCAATAATTTCGTCGCAAACACTCATGGCGAGTACGCCGATTAAGGCGATCCGTAGGTGCCGCAAAAACTGCGCCTGCCCGGAAAAAAGCCGTGACAAGAGCGTCCAGAGTGCGGTCCAGACGATCACCGTGCCGGCCATGGAAGTAAGCGGGGTGAGAAATTTTGATAGCTTGGTTTCACCAAATTCGCCCTGCCATAAGCCTAGCGCCTCGATACCAAACAACACGGCCGCGAGTAGTGCCACCACGGCCCATGCGCGTGGGCCATGAAACGCATCGCCCGCGACCATGACCCGCTCGGGTGCGACCGGATAGCTTGGGCCACGCAGCCGCAAGGCGGTGTGGCCAATATTAAAAACTCGGTTTTCGCTCAGTACTAACGTTGAATGCCGTCGCCCATCGGCCTCGGTAAACAATCCATTAGTGCTGCCTAAATCTTCGGCAATCCATTCGCCGGCTTCGTTTTGTCGCAGCGCTAAATGGTGTGCGGCCACGTGAGGGTCGTCGAGAATAATGTCGTTATCGTAGGCGCGGCCAATGCGAATGACCCCGCCCTCGATGCGCTCACGGCTAACGAGCTCATGGCTTCGCGAGAGGATTTCGAGAATCATCATTTCGCCGCCGCCGGGCTAAGCGTAATGGCGGCCACGAATCGGCTGCCGACTTCCATCGCGTTTTGATAGCTCACACCCGACATCGCAAGCTTCGAGACCAAGGCTTCGTCGCTGCGATCTTGCGTCATCACGGTGACGGTGACATCGTAAATTTCGGCGTACTCACGCAATGCGCGCGCGCACCACACCACGCGCATGGCCGGGCGATTGGCGGCATCGGCCTTCACAAAGTCTTCAACACACTGTGCTGCCGTGATGTGGCGGCGCGCACTAAAGCCCGCCCACGGCACACCTTGCATTTGGTTCATATAGTTGGCGAATTGAAACGCGTTTAAGTCCACACTTTTGGCGTAGGCATGGGCGATATCGACACTACCCAGTTGCAAGGAATTGGTCACGTAGAGCCATGTTTTGGTCGAGCACTGCGTCACGTTTTGCGCCACGCGCGGCTTGGGCACTTGCTCGGCATTGGTGCGCGCCCAGCAGGTGAACCACGGGGCCTGCGCTTCGGGGGCTTGATAGCGTCCGAAGGCGACCGACTTAAAGCCAAGCTGAAGTAAAGTCTTGTAGTGGCCTTGCTGCCACGTGGCAAGCTGCTTCGCAATATCGGCGCGCGTGGTTTTCACGTCTACAAACGGTGTGGCGAGATTGGCGCGTGCGCGCTCGATTAAGGCAGCACCAAATTTTGCGGGCACTAAAAAGCTCACGAGTTCGCCGCCAATTTGTTTCGCCACGTTGATGCCAGCCACGCGACCATCTGCCGAAACGGTCGGGCCACCACTCATGCCGGCGTTAATCGCGCCCGAAAAATGCACGCGCTCTTGATAACTTTTTTCGACCAAGCTGTTGTAAGTGCCCTCCACAATCGTGAAGCCGAGATCGAGCGGGTTACCCATGGCGTAGAGGCGCTCGCCCTTGGGCAGGCTGCCGTCAATCGCGCTCGGGTAAAACGCAAAAAAATCGCGTTTTTCGCTGCTTTCGAGTTGCACCACGGCCAGATCGTTGGTGACATCAACGGCCAATAATTTCAAATTGCCGGTAGCCCCTCCGGGGGCCGCGTATTCCATGCGGTAGGTGGCGGGCTCTTGCGCGTATTGCGAGACGACGTGGTAATTGGTCATCGCGAGACCGTCCGCGCTGACTAGAAAACCCGAGCCAATCGACGATTGGCGGCTGGCAGCCACTAAGAGTGTGCGAATTTGCAGTAATTTCGGGCGCGCTTTGGCGTAAACGTTATCTGCCGCACCCGAGCCTGCTCCTCGCGCGCTCGTGGGCTCGGGCTGCGACTCGGCGGGTGAAAGCTGGGCGTGGCCATAGCCTGAGGCAGTACAGACGAGGGTGAAAACGAAGAGACGAAACAATTTAAGGGAACAAATCAGTTTAGGGAGACAAATCAGCTTCATGGCTTCTTGGCTTCTTGGGTCAAGGGGAAAAATAAACGAGAAGTGTAGCAGGTGGGGCGGCTATTTCACCGGGAAAAAATACCCCCTACACCCCAAACCCCGCGCCCCTATTTGTGTTTCAAGCATTTATGGCATTTCCATGACACCTATTTTTGAGCCCTAGGCAGTACTGCAAATCGAAAAATAGGTAGTGGTGAAGCGAAAAATGGGTACTAGCACCCATTCAATTTTTTCACGCCGCCCATAAAGTTCGGCTACGCGCTTTGGCCATCAGCCTTACGCGCGGTGTGGCGGGCTGATCCATCGCCACCGATTCCCGACCTTTCCCACTAGGAGAACATGATGCGTTTCAATCTGAATATCCCCAATACCTCCATCACCGCAACCTGCGCCGTGATGACCATTGTTGCTGCCAGCGCGTGGGCACAGCACGAGCCCACGGCGCTCTCTCCAAAGCCGCAGGAGCGGGCAACCGTTATCGCTGCGGTAGCGATCCCACTCGCCCCCAGCACGCGTGCGCTAAGCAAGGTAAGCACGGCACCATCGGCGGCAAAGCGATTGGCTCCGGGGAGCGAATTTTCACGTCACGAGGCCTACATCCGCGAGCGGCATCGCGCACTGCGGCCCAGTGAGGGTGATCTGGGCGAGGTGCCCGCATCGTTTTAACCTATTGGGGGGAATGCCTGAAAAGGCACGCCCCGCCTTGTGTTTGGCCGATTACTTAGATTATTTTGGAAAATAATGAAGCGAAAAAAAACGAGATTTTTAGACTACGCGCGTGAAGCGCTAATGCTCATGGTGGCACTCGGTGCGGGCGCTTGCTCGGTGCAAGCGCACGCGGCGCGCGATGCTAAATTGCAGGTCAGCGCGCCTGCATTAGTTTGCGAATATCGCGCACCGGCGCACTGCCAAACGAGAGGAACGTGTTGTTAAAGTTTTTTACCGAAAAATCTTTACCCAATCGCGCACGCTCGTCGTCGCGCAGCGCCGTAATCTCGGCGTAGCCATTGAAATAACTCGCAAGCTGCACTTGCGAAAACGTCGCGCGCCGCCATTTTTCGGTGGCCTCGGTTTGCTCCTGAAACGCTTCACGCATCATCATGGTGAGTGCTGCGTCACGCGATAAGTTAGCCGTTTGAATCTCATAGTCCAGTATCGTATTCACGACTGAGCGTAGATTCCATTTCATCCAGACGAGCCACATCTCGGGGGCGTTGTCGCCGTAGCCGGCGTCAAGCATTACTTTTTCGCTGAATACCGCCCAGCCCTCAATCATCGAGCCGTTACCAAAGATCGACTTAATCACACTAGGCGATTTATTGGCGTGAACAAGCTGCGTGTAGTGGCCGGGCACGGCCTCGTGGATGTTGAGGATTTGCAGCATCCAATCGTTGTACTCGCGAAGCGTCGATTCGGCGGCTTCGGGCGTGAGGTCGTCGAGCGGGGTGACGTTATAAAACGTATCGGCCTGAGGGTCGAATGGCCCCGGCGCGCTGATCGAGGCCCCGGCCCCGCCGCCACGCATGTAGAGCGGGGTCTCGCGCACGATGAGCGGGCGGGTGGGGTCTTGATCGACCAAATCTTTTTCACGCACAAACGCTTCCAGCGCGGGAATCTGCTTGCGGATTGCCTCTACAAACCCTTCGCGCGTGGTGTGGCGCTTGCTAAGCTCGTCAATCACAGCGCGAATCATCACGAGCCGATCAGCGGGCATTGCCGCGCTGCCCCTATATTTTGGCCAAAGCGTGCGGGCGATTTTTTCCATGCCGTCATGGTGTGCGGATTTTGCCGCGAGGGCTTGCTGGTAAAGCGCTTCGGCGCTAAAGCCTGATTGAATATCGTAGGCAAATTTTTGCTTGTAGAGTGCGGAACCGATACGAAAGCTCCGCGCGGGCCCGGCTTTTAGCTTGGCCTCCAGCGTAGTTAAAAAAGTAATGTAGTCTTCTGTCGCGTTTTTTGCGCGCGCGAGTCGGCTGGCAAAGAGTGCTTTCTCGGTCGTGGTGAGCGCTGAATCGGCCACCAGCTTTTCCAAGCGCGCCCCAAAACCCGCCAGCGCACCCTTGTTTTGGATAATCGCAAGCTGTGTGTGCTCGAGCGTTGGCTCTGCAATCGCGTCTTTCGCGGCTGCGTAGTAGGCGGGCACATGAGATAGGCGCGCCATCACGTGACGTAAGCGCGTATCGAGCGGCGCGTAGGTGGTGGTGAGCATGAGGCCAAAGGTATTGCCGACGTTGTAAGTCGAGGGCTGCCACTGCCACGCTTTGAAGGTGGTGGCGTACCAGAGCCGAGATTGAAATTGATTTCGCATGAGCGAAAGATCGACCTGCGATGCCGGGCTTAATGTTGACGCATCAAACTTAGCCAGAGCCGCCAGCTGCCGCTCATAAAACGCAAGTGCGCGCGCACGCTGTGCCTGATCGGGAACGGTCATTTGATCGGCGTATCGGTAGTAACCAAAACGCACACCTTGCTCGGGAAATTCACGCCACATCTCATCGAGCACAGCAGCAGCATGGGTGCGAAACGCGGTCTCGACGTTCACTAGACTTGCCTTGGCGGCGGGGGGCGGCGTACTCACCACCGCGCAGCCTGCAAACGTGAGCGTGAGTGCCGCACCGAGGACGGCACGAAGTAGTAAACGGGTGGGCATGGTGGGGCACTCCTTCTTGATGGGTTTGGGCTTTATTTTGTGCGGCACGTTACAGCCAGCGCCGAACGTTCGCGCAGTACGCGCTATAGGTTTCACCAAATAGGGTACGCAATGCGCGCTCTTCAGGCTCGATCTGGAAACGCGCGATGTAGCAAACAAAAAACACCAACATGAGCACGTTGATGACGTTGCCAAGCCACACACAAAACGCGGCCAATATCAGCAAATCGGCGAGATAGATTGGGTTACGCGAGAGCTTAAATACGCCGCTCACCATGAGTGCGGTGGCACGTGCCGGGCGCATCGGGTTGATGGTGGTTTTGACCGTAATAAATTGCATCGCCGCAAGGGCCATGAGTGCTAAGCCAGCCGCGAGCAATGTCACCGCGACCGGTGTATTAAACGCTGTCATGATGCGGCCTTGCACGAGCGCGCGATCAAGCGCCCACATGAGCACAGCGATGATGGCAAGTACCAGCGGTGGCGGGATAAGCGTATTCACGTCGCCTTCGGAATCGAATACGTCCCCACCGCGTGGGCGACCGGATCGGCGAGACCCTCAGAGAAAAGCGTTACCTCGCCTACCGCGAGTGACTTGCCCACCTTCATGAGTTTCGCGACACCAATAATGGCCTTGTCCGCAGAAGGCTTACGCAAAAAATTGATGTTTAAGCCGGTCGTAACCGCGAGCGGCACGATGCCGATCTGGCCAAAGATCGCCACATACAGCGCCACATCGGCCACCATCATCATGACCGGGCCGGCCACGGTGCCGCCGGGGCGTAATTCAGCATGGCCAATCTCGTGGCGAATGGTGGCGCACCCGTCGCCAACAGAGTCAACTTTACATTTTTGTTGCGGGAACTGTTCGGCAAGGAATTGCATGATCTGGGCTTGGGTCGTCATGGCGGGCGGTGGGTTTGAGTATTGTGAACAGATGCATCTTAGCGCGAACGGCGACGATCAGCGCGGGGTTGCTCGCTATGGCGTGTGTGTGTTGCGGCGATGAGCCAAATTGGCGCTAGACTTGCGACCCGATCTATCGACTCCAATACAATTTCAACCTTTTTGAGGCGCTATGTGGTTTAAGAATTTACAGATTTACCGATTGGCTTCACCGTGGACCGCCAGCGCCAAGACACTCGAAAAACAACTCTCGCAACACCTGCTGCGGCCCTGTGGGGCGTTTGAATTGCAGACGCAGGGCTGGGTTTCGCCGCGGGACGACGGCGCGCTCGTGTACGCGGTCAACGGCCAGCTTTTGATTAAGCTCGGCACAGAAAAAAAACTACTGCCCTCTTCCGTGATTAAAGAAACAGTCCGCACAAAATCAGCCGAAATCGAGCAGGGGCAAGGCTTTAAGCTCGGTAAGAAACAACTACGCGATCTTAAAAATCAGGTGACGGAAGATTTATTGCCGCGCGCTTTTAACGTGCGGCGCAATACCTGGGTGTGGATTGACGTGAAAAGTAATCGCATCGTGCTTGACGTGGGCTCGCTTAGCAAAAGTGAAGAAGTGATTGCGATGTTAATCCGGGCTATTCCAGATTTATCGCTTGAACGGCTCGATACCAAGGTCTCATCGACCATCGCCATGACGGCCTGGCTCGGCGCGACGGATGCCAAAAATGCCGTGCCGCATGGCTTTACGATAGACCAAGAAACCGAGCTGCAATCCCCGCTGGATGAAAAAGCGACCGTGCGATTCGTCCGCCATACGCTCGAGCACGCCGATGTCGCGCGCCACATTAAAGCTGGTAAGCAATGCACCCGCTTAGCGCTCACGTGGGCTAGCCGGGTCTCGTTTGTGCTGGCAGACGCCTGCACGATCAAGCGTATCTCGCCCGTAGACGTGGTGAGCGAGGGCGATGAATCTGCACCGCAAAACGAAGATGAACGATTCGATGCCGA
>JAYVGG010000036.1:0-12479 GCA_043772475.1 Burkholderiales bacterium | reverse complement strand
AGCATGGACGGCGATTTCCCCGATCTACCGCGCTTTGTGGAAATTAAAAATCGTCATCGCGCATTTTTGATGGTTGATGAAGCCCACTCGTTTGGCGTGATGGGTGCCACCGGCATGGGGATTCGCGAACACTTCGGCATGGCCGGGCGCGATGTGGATATCTGGATGGGCACGTTGAGTAAGGCGCTTGCTGGCTGCGGTGGCTACATCGCGGGCGAATCGGCGTTAGTCGAGCATCTCAAATTTATGGCACCCGGATTCTTGTATAGCGTCGGCATGGCGCCCCCTCTGGCTGCGGCCTCTTTGGCCGCGCTCAATCTCATGCAAAAAACGCCCGAGCGTGTGGCCAAACTGCAAGCGCGCGGTAAATTCTTTTTAGAAAAAGCCAAGTTTGCTGGCATTGATACCGGCACTAGCGTGGGGCTTGCGGTGATTCCCGCTATCGTCGGTAGCTCGCTTAAAGCGGTGCGGCTTTCCGACGCCTTATTTCGACGCGGCATTAACGTGCAGCCGATTCTCTACCCAGCGGTGCCCGAAAAAGCGGCGCGCTTACGGTTTTTTGTTTCGTGTGAGCACACCGAAGCGGAGCTATCTGACACCGTTCAAGCGCTGGTAGAAGAGCTAGATCGCTTGTAGCGGCACGCGGCAACACATCAGGGTGCCAGCCCAGCCGCCCGCAGCACGGCCTCGGCTAAGTTCTCCACCTTCATGTCGGTAGCGGGGCGTGCGCCTAACGGCGAATCACCTCGCCAGATTACATAGTCGGTGCTGCCGTCAGGGGCACCTAGGGCGCGGTAGACAGCACCCATGCTCGGCACATGGTCGCCGTACATCGCGAACACACCAGGGCGCGTCGTGCCAGCGAGCGCCTCGGTAACGCGCGCAACAAACTGATTCGCGCTCGCGATGTGTCGCAAGTAAATATACAAATCGTCGCACCCGGCTACCGGGCCGGTGCCTGCCGCGCCAAGATACGTATCGCGCTCAGCGGGACGTACCGTTTCTAAATGCAGCGGCCCGTGGTTTTCCATGGTGATGGCAAAAATAAAGATGGGTTTTGTGGCAGGTGCTAAGCGCGCGGCAATTTTTTCGGCTACCGCGTTGTCACCCACATAGGGCCCCGCGTAATCACCGGCTGAAAATTCTTTGATGTCGATAAATTCGTCAAACCCAAGGGCGGGCATCACCCGCTCACGCCCATAAAAACTCGCCGCATAAGGGTGAATGCAGACCGTGTGATAGCCTAGTTTTTTCAGCACCGCCGCGAGCGACAGGCCGCCCGCGAGCGCCATGCGACGGTACGGGTTAAAGCGGTGAACGCCGAGATCGGGATTGGCCACACCGGATAAAAACGCGAACTCGGTTCGTACCGTATTGGCCCCCCAAGCGGCTACTTGAAGCGCGCCATGCTGCACCGCATGCGCCACGGCGTGATCCCAGTGGGTGTAGAGATGCGCGCTCACACCCGGTAGCCAGCGGCGCGCATCAAAGAACGATTCACTTTGCACCGCCACAATGTGGGGCAGTATTGCGTCGTTTGCGGGTGCAATCACGGCGGCCAGCGCTCGATTCACTGGCATCACAACGGGCTTTTTTTCATCCCACCAGTACGAAAACAAAAACGCGACCGAGCCCACGCGCGTAAGGTCCGCTGTCGGCTCGTAGCTCGCTTTCGTGCGCGTGGCCGCACCGATAAGTGCTGACACCGCGCCGAGGGCGACCAATACGCCCACGCAGAGCCAGAGCGTGCCGCGCTCGGTGGTGAATACGGGCGGCTCGACCCAAACGCCTAAGCTCATTGCCACCGCCACCGCGAGCAGCGCCAGCACAATACGCCACCACCCGAAAAACGGAATGTAGAGCCTCGGGTGTTTTAGCGCATCCAGAAAGTACTCAAAATCAGACGCAACAAACGGCTCTTTTAACGCGGCCCACTTCGCGTTATTCACTAACACCAAAAAAAACCAACCCGCAAGCACCATGGCACTGGTAAAAAACGGCCGCTGATAAAGCGCAAACTCCAGCGCAAAAAAACTCGTGAAACAGCCAAAGTGCAATAACCACGCGGTCTTTGGCCGATTTATGAAGTTTGGTGTGGGGGTGAGTATGCGTTCGAGTAGCAACGTAAGCAAAAGCCCAATCGTATACGCAAGGGCCACCCGAATAAGATCAAACTCACTATCCACGATGGCTGGTGTAGTTGAATAAGCGGATCAATTTTTCCGCGATCACCTGTGGCAAGGTGGATAAATACCACGTACCGAAATTAAGCGGAAACGGAAAACTCACGTTGGCCACGTTATGAGAGAGCGCGCGAGCGATGTGTTTGGCGGCGCGTTCCGCCGTCCAGCGAAATGGTTTTGCGCCGGGAAACTCACCGCACATATGCGAATCCACAAAGCCCGGCATGATCACATTCACCCACACGCCCGACGGTGCCAGCCAGCCGCGTAGCGCTTGGCCATAGGCGCGCATGGCCGCTTTACTCGCGCTGTACGCGGGGGTAATCGGCAGGCCGTGATAGGCGGCGAGCGAGCTAAAGAGCGCGATCTGGCCGGTTCTACGCGCTCGCATACTCGGCACGATTGCGTCCACCGTTGCCATGGCCGCGGTGATGTTGATATTAATTAACGCTTCCACCTCATCCCATTTTTCACCCGCACCTTCGGGGCCGATATTGATATTGATACCCGCACAGATCGCCACCAAATCGAGCGCGTGGCGCGCCTCGGTTTCGCGTACCCAGGCGACTAAGCGCTCGCGGTCCCGCACATCGAATAAAGCGGTCTCCACAATCGCGCCACGCGCGCGGCAAATAATCGCTAGCGTATCCATGCGAATTTCATCGCGCCCCTGCAAGCACAGCACCACCCCGCGCGCGGCATAGTTGATCGCGAGGGCCCGCCCTATTCCGCTGGTGGCACCCGTGATTAAGATCGCACTTGGAACCCGATTCATACGGCCTCTCCAATCGTTTCAAGCGGTGAACGCTCAGCTAATAAAACGGGCAGGCTATTTTTCACCGCAAGGGCAATGCCCTCACGCGAATAAAAGCCACCATTAATTTGTGTTGTTGCCATGAGGACTGCGCGAAATTGGGCGAAGTAATCGGCATCGGGTGCGGCTGCCTCACGCCAAAAATTATCCAAGCCACCTTGAAACGTCAGCCCCGGCTGATTGTAGTGCGGATTACCGAGCGTGATGGTCGGGCAGGGCGCTGCGAGGGCTGCGAGCCCCACCGTGCTATTGACCGTCACCACGCCGCGCGCGCGTACGAGCATCTGATCGAGATCGCCGCTCTCAAGATATTGCACACGATGACGGACGGCGAGCTTGTCTGCTGCCAATGCAATCTGCTTGCGGAAATCCACAAAGCCCGTATCAAGCGGATGGTTTTTAATCACGAGCGTTGCATTGACGTGCGCGTAGACGGCGAACGAGGCCAGCACCACATCAATCACCTCAGCCATATTTTTAAACGGCGAGTGATCGCGAATCTGTGCATCGCCATCGAGCTGCAGTGGCAGCAAAAAAAACGGCGCGTTGCTTTCCAATAGGGTGCGGATAGTCGCCGCATCGTCACGTTTATAGCGTGACATTTTAGCGAAACGCCGCGCCCAGCCTAGGTATTCGAGGGCGGAATTAGCCGGGCGGTGCGTGCGATAAAACGGGAAGGCTAAAAAATTCCAAAAACTAATCGAGTGGTAGTGCATATCGTAAAGCGCGCGGGTGGTGAGTGAGGCGCGAAAAGTGTTGGTGGCAACGGCTGGCCGGTGAGCGGCTGCGCGCTTAAACCATGCTGGGTCGCGCGGCAAGGCGGAATTCGCATTCACCCCACCACGCTCAAGCGTCACCCAATGCGGGCGAAAGTAGCCTTCTTCATACACATGCACCCGCAGGCCGCGCGCCTTGGCGATTGCAATCGCGCTAAGGTGAATTGGCCGGCAATCGCCAAACAAAACAATATCGGTCACAGCTTCACGCGCGAAAACGCGCTCATAAAACGCGGGCAGTCTTGCCACCGTGCCATGAAACGAGGTGGAGGCGCGCATCCCCCAAAAGGCTAGGTCACCGACGGTGAAATTGACGCGATAAACGCGATGCCCCAGAGCTGAAAGCGCATCGGCAAGGGTGGTAAAAAACCGCGAATTCACACCCTGTAAAAACAAAAATGACCGTGTCACACCGGCCATGAGGTCGCCTTCGCGTCTAAGCGCGCTAACAGCGCATCGACGGTCGCAAAGTGCTCTGTCCAAGACGCGGCTTTGAATTCGCCCATCCGAGCCATCTGGGACGCGCGGTAGGCGCTCGTTTGCAGCATGTAGTCTTCAATAAGCGATAACCAAGCGCGGCCATCGAGTGGGTCGGCGTAATCGGGCAGGTTGCCCGCGCATTCGCGAAACACATCAAGATCACTTGCAATCACCGGCACACCGATTGAAAGCGCCTCGGCCACGGGCATCCCAAAGCCCTCCGCAAATGACGGGAAAAGTAGCGCCTGCGCGTGATGAAGGTAGGTGAATAATTCTTGATCGCTCGCGCGCCGACACTGAATCACGTACTCCCGCAGCACCCTGGTGCGCTCAAGTAAATTGGTCACGTCTTCATATTCCCAGCCGAGCTGCCCGATGATGACAAGCTTGGGTGCTGCAGCACCATGTTTCTCCACCAAGCGCCGCCAAATCTGCAAGAGCATCCAGTGATTTTTACGGGGCTCAATCGTACCCAGCACGACAAAATAAGGCTCGGCAATCGGCCGCTGCCCGGGCGTGCTTGCCACAAAGCCGGGGGCCAAGGGGGCGACGACGGAATCGGGCACGGGTACTTTCTGGCGCTGCGCGAATTGGCGTAAAGCCGTTAGCGTGTTCTGCGAATTCGCGATGATGCCGCAGCCCGTCGCCAACATGCACAGCATCCGCACCTTATGGCGCGAACGCTCGCCGGTGCGACAGTATTCGGGGTGCGTGATGGGGATTAAATCGTGAACCATGAAGATGGGACGGGCGCCGCGCTGACGCAAAAATATCGCGTAGCGATTATTTTCAAGCCCCATGTGGCCGGTGTTGAATAAAAAAGCGCTCGTCTTTGTGCGCCCAAACCACTGCCAGGCAATCGCCTTGAAACCGATCTTTAAGAACAAAAACAAAATCGGCTCTGCCGGATCTAGCAGGGTGCGAAAGGCGCGCGCCGAGTCTGCCTTGGTTAATACCGCACTAAAAATGCCCAAGCCCACCACGCCTAGCGCGCCCGGCGCATAGTGCCTCACGTACTCAATGCTGACGCGGTCTATCCCCGTCGGTAGGCGGCCTAAGAAGCGACGATAAAGTAGCCGCGTGATGTCAATGAGGATAGGAGCCAAAGGCGGGGCAATAGGTCAGGGCAGTGGGTCAGTTAAGAGGGGGTCAGGGAAAGCTTGGCCTAAATGGTTACAACCTAAAAAACCAGCGTAACCTTATGAGGTAGGCGCGTTACGACAAGACTGCGACAAGGCTGCGACCGGGGTCGCGAAAAAATTCGCTATGCCTTGATTTTATTGAATAATTTACCCTTCAATTTTAGTGGCTTTCCGCTCTGAAAGCGAGGGCTTATTTTTACGCACGTGTATTCGCTTCGGCACACGCTGCGTTATTGACCGTTCATGCCGAAAGGCACTCTTTAAGGAAGCCCGCCATGCGTTTACTACGCCTCGTCCCCTTACTCTTTACGCGCTTTCGCAAAGAAGCGCACATGGCATGGTGCATGTTGACCCACCGCGAAACGCCATTGGGCTCGAAGCTCGCGGTGCTCCTCGCCGCCGCTTACTTGATTTCCCCTATCGACATCGTCCCCGACTTCATTCCCGTCTTGGGGCTGATGGACGACGCGGGTATCGTCGGCCTCTTGTTTACGTTAGCCTACAAGCTCATGCCGAAAGCGCTCTACGAAGCCCTGCGAGCGAGGGTCGATGGGGGGCGCGCCGCCACGTCGCCCGCGCCAGAGGCTAACCCTGCGCGGGTGCGTCGCGAGCCACAGACGATTGATGTCACGCCTGAAAAATAGGCAGAATAATAAAGAGTAGGGCGGCACAAAAAAATAAGGCGGCACAAAAAAATAAGACAGCACAATAAAAAAGCCCCGCTGATTTGACATCAGCGGGGCTTTTTTTGTCGCGAGCCTTACTTTGAAAGGCTCTCTTTTTGCGCTGCTTCTTTGAGTGTGCGCTTCATTTCCTGCTCCGCAATATCCATCACTTTTGCCATCACGGGGGCGATTTTTTTCGGCAATTCATCGGCCATTTGTTCCATCTTCTTTTCCAGCGCGCTGTTGCCGTCCATTTCTTTACCATTCAGCGCGCCACGCATGAGGCCAAAGAGAAGGCCAATCATTTCTTCGCTCGCAAACGATTTCGCAATTTGGTCAATCCCGCTTGCGCGTAGCTCACGCTCGATTTCCATCTCAGCCGCCGTCGGCACGCGATTTTTTTCACGTACCCGCGCGCGCACGTGCGCGCGCTCGGATACGTGCGCGCCACGTTCATCTGCTCCGCTTGGCAAGGTAGCCGATTCGGGATGCGCGAACGCTCCTACCGATAAAAGTGCAGCGCTAATGGCGATAAAAAATTGCGTGCGGCATGATTTCATTGTGGGCTCCCAGATGGTGGAATGACCATAACGAACAGCAGGATTCGTGGTTGACGCGGCAACACAAAATACGCCAAAGCCGCGCAGATATTGGCGTTTCAGCGCATCACCAGGCAGTCAAGCCTAAGCGCCCCGCGCACTGCACCGCATAAGCCGCGCGACACAAAAACGTCACTCAAATACCGATGTATGTCCAGTATCATTGCGCGATGACTTTCACAACTCTCCTCTCCCCGCTCGATACGCGCGTACTCGGTGTGCTAATTGAAAAACAGCACGCGGTGCCGGATAGCTATCCGCTTACGCTCAATTATTTACTCTCGGGCTGTAATCAAAAAACCAGCCGTGACCCGGTGATGGAGGTGAGTGAAGCGGATTTGATGGCGAGTGTGGAAACGTTGAAGCGGTTTTCGCTACTGATGGAATCCTCCGGTGGGCGCGTGATGCGCTACGCGCATAACGCGGAGCGGGTATTGCAGCTACCGACGCAAGCGGTGGCCTTGCTGGCGACACTTGCGCTGCGGGGCGCACAGACGGCGGGCGAGCTTCGCATCAATAGTGACCGCCTCCATAAGTTTGCCGATATTTCTGCCGTGGAAGGTTTTTTGCAAGAGCTCGCGTCGCGCGTGCCGCAGCTTGCGATTGAATTGCCGCGCCAGCCGGGCTCGCGCGAGAATCGTTGGGCGCATTGTTTATCAGGCGTGCCGGACGTGACGGCCTCGTCGCCAACGGCTACCCCAACCGTCTTTGGTGCTGAGGCGATTAGTGCCGGTGAGGTGGCCGTGTTGCGAAAAGAGTTGGCGGACTTGCAGGCCGAGGTGGTGGTGTTGAAGGCAACGGTTGCGGCACTGTGTCGTGAGTTGGGTGTTACGCCGAAGGGGTAGTTGAATATGCCGAACACCGCGTGGATACTAGGCTTTCGGCTCGTGGCGACGTAAAATTTTGGATTGTGGTGAGTTTTTTGTGAAAAACATTTGCGTCAAGTAGCGCGCCGCGCCACACGGAGCGTAGCAGTACGATACGAACAACGATTGGGTGGCGTTAAGCGAGCCCTTGGTACGCCAAAATTTTTTCGCCGACAAATGTTTTTATTTTCGCCGGTAGCACGTTGGCCTCAGCGCTAAATCTGCTGCCGATATTATTTGAGTCAAAAATCCCGTCGGCCACAAAAATCGCACTCGCTGCGCGCCCCGGTTTATCTTCGGGCTGATCCACCCCTTCGTGGCGAAAACCGCCTTTGTGTGACCAGCGCAGGGCGCGCTGTTTGTCTTCTTTGTCGTAGCAAAGCTGGAAGCCGATCATGTCGCCATCCGGGGTTTCCCACGTGTAGAGATCAAAAAATTCATCGTGAAACCAGCGACGGTATTTGCCTTGTTCGTACTGGGTAACGTGGGCGACTTCTTCGAGCATTGTGAACTCTAAGCGTTAAGTTTATCTACCATTGCGCGCAGTTTATCAGGGTCGTCTGCTTTGAGTATTCTCGCGGCAAGAGGCTCGATATCGGGCAGATTCGACATCAAAATACGTTGCTTGACGGCGAGTAGATTGGCCGGATGCATGGAGAAATTTCTGAGGCCGAACCCAAGCAAAAGCCGCGTCATATCTAGGTCTCCAGCCATTTCGCCACATACCGCAACGGGCACGTTGGCGGCATTCGCTTGGCGGATCACGCTGGCAATCAGATGAAGTACCGCCGGGTGCAGCGGGTCATAGAGATGTGCGACGGTGTCGTCGGTGCGATCAATGGCCAACGTGTATTGGATGAGATCGTTGGTGCCAATCGAGATGTAATCGAGTGCGCGCAAAAACATCGGTAGCGATATGGCGGCTGCGGGGATTTCGATCATGCCGCCGATTTCGATTTTGTCGTCGAATTTTTTACCCTCGGCACTGAGCTCGTCTTTTGCAATGGCAATCGCGGCAAAGGTAAGCTTCAGTTCCTGTGCCGAGGCCAGCATCGGTATCAACATCCGCACGTGGCCAAAATGCGAGGCGCGCAAAATCGCCCGTAGCTGGGTGTTAAAAAGTGCCGGCTCCGCCAGACAGTAGCGAATCGCCCGCAGGCCCAAAGCGGAATGCGCGCTGACTTGATCAACGCCGGCAAGCTCTTTGTCGGCACCAATGTCGAGCGTGCGAATAACGACGGGCTTACCCTTCATACCCTCCGCCACCGTCTTGTAGGCAATAAATTGCTCTTCCTCGCTCGGTAAATCGCGCCGATTCATGAATAAAAATTCGGTGCGAAATAGCCCAATGCCCGCCGCACCCGATTGTTTTACGGTGTCCACATCGCTCGGTAATTCGATGTTGGCGTAAAGCTCCACATTCACGCCATCAAGGGTTGCGGTCGCGGCGGTGCGGATGCGTGAAAGCTTTTGGCGCTCGAGTTTCCACTGGTGCTGTCTGAGCCGATACTCGGCGAGCACGGTTTCATCGGGCTCGACAATCACCACACCCTGCGTGCCATCGACGATGATGAGCTCGTCTTCGCGGATCAATTCACGCGACGTGTGCAGCGCCACAATCGCCGGAATCGCTAGGCTGCGCGCCACAATTGCGGTATGCGAGGTGGCGCCACCGACGTCCGTTACGAACGCTGCGACCTTATGGTCTTTGAATAAAATTACGTCGGCGGGGGACAAATCATGCGCGACCAAAATCGTATCTTCGATGCGCTCGCGGAGCTTTTCGGGGACTGCACCTTCTTGGCCAGAGAGGGCGGCGACGATGCGGCCGACCACTTGGCGCACGTCGGTCTTACGCTCACGCAAGTACTCGTCTTGCACCTCAGCGAATTGCACCAAGAGTTCATCGAGCTGTAATTTCAGCGCCCACTCGGCATTGCAAGCGTGGCGTTCAATGAGCGCGCGGGGTTCTTCAGATAACGCGGGGTCGTCCAGCAACATGCGGTGTACGGTGACGAAGGCGGCGATGTCGCCCGATGAAACGTTGACTGTCGGGCTGTGCGAGGCTTTGATTGACGATTCGAGTTGCGCTAACTCAGCGCGCACGGCTTTTATCGCTTTGTCAAAGCGCTTAATTTCTTTGCCGACAAATTCGGCGGGAATCGAATAGTGGTCAACCTCAAGCGAAGCCGAGGACACCAAATGCGCGTGCCCGATCGCGATGCCGCCAGAAACGCCGAGCCCGTGGAGGGTGAAGCTCACGCGAAAACCTTTTGCAATAAGCTCGAAACGCCGCGCCAGTATTGGGCTTTGGGGCGGTTCACGTTATTCGCCTTCGCCAAATTTATCGTTAATGAGCGCGAGTATGGCTTTCAAGGCATCTGCTTCGTCGGTGCCGTCGACATCAATTTCAACCTTGCTGCCTTTGCCGGCGGCCAACATCATCACACCCATGATGGATTTGGCGTTCACCCGCCGCCCGCCTTTGGCGATGAAGACAGCGCTCTGAAATTGCCCCGCCGTTTGTGTGAGCTTCGCCGATGCGCGCGCGTGGAGGCCTAGCTTATTGATGATTTCTATTTCTTGTTTTTGCATGAGACTCTCAGTGGGGTAGCGAGCAGGGCATCCGAATCACGCCCTCGCTGGCACCGGCCAGCGCTTTTTCAATTAGTACCTTCATCGGTAATTCCCGGTACGACAGCGCTTTAATCAACATCGGTAAATTAACCCCCGAGATGCCTTCGATGCGGCCAGGCTCGAGCAATCGGCAGGCGATGTTGGACGGGGTTGCGCCGTAAATATCGCTCATGATGAGCACACCGTCACCTTGATCGACAAAGCGAATCAGGTCGCGCCCCTGCGGCAAAATCGCTTCTGGGTCGTCGTGGATGGTCACGCCGAGCTGGCGCAAATAGAGTGGGCGCTTGCCCATCACGTGACTCGCGCAGTGAATCAATGACTCACCAAACGCGCCGTGGGCAACAATCAATAAACCAATCATGGGGGAAGAGTGAAGTGGTGAAGCGGATATTTTAACGGCACTGGCGTGCGCGTTGCGGCTTTGCTACGCCGTTTTTTTATTGGCAACCAGCGGCACCGATTTCAAGCGTGGCCGCACTTGTGCGGTGTATTCGGGCACCCAGCGCTTTAAGTCGCGGCGCACTTCGGAATCATCCGGTGCGCGTTCTTGGTTAAGCCACGCGGTGATTGAGGCGAGGAAGGCGGGATCGACTTCGCGCGCCTTTGCAATACGCAGCTTCGGGTGCGGGGTTGCACGCGTGTGCTCGTCGTCGGTTAAGAGCTCTTCAAATAATTTTTCGCCGGGCCGTAAGCCCGTGAACACCACTTTAATGGTCTCGTCACTTGGCTCAGAGAGGCGAATCATGTCGTTGGCAAGGTCAACAATTTTTACCGGCTCACCCATATCGAGCACAAAAATTTCGCCGCCTAAGCCCATCGTGCCCGCTTGTAGTACGAGCTGCGAGGCTTCCGAGATCGACATGAAATAGCGCACCATATCGGGGTGGGTCACCGTGACCGGGCCACCGCGATCAATCTGCTCTTGAAAGCGCGGAATCACACTGCCCGCACTACCGAGCACATTACCAAAGCGCACCATCTCAAAGCGTGTCTCACCGACTTGCTGCAAGGCCTGACAAATCATTTCGGAAAGCCGCTTAGTCGCCCCCATCACGTTGGTTGGGTTCACGGCTTTGTCGGTAGAGATGAGTACAAATTTTTTCACGCCGTATTCGATCGCCGAGCGTGCCAGTAGCAAGGTGCCCAGCGCGTTGTTCTGTACGGCCTCCCACGCGTTGGCTTCTTCCATCATCGGCACATGCTTGTAGGCGGCGGCGTGAAAGACGAGAGACGGTGAATACTGATGCATCACTTGGTCAACCCGCTTTGCGTTTTTGATGTCACCAATCACAGAGGCAATCGGTAAATTTTCAAACTCATCGCGTAGCAACTGCTCAATCTTATAAAGCGCAAATTCGTTTTGCTCAAACAACACCATCATAGAGGGCTGGAAGGCCGCGATCTGCCGACAAAGCTCCGAGCCAATCGAGCCGCCCGCGCCGGTCACCATCACCACTTTATCTGTGACTAATTCATGCAGGCCAGCATCATCGAGCTGAATCGCTTCACGCTTCATTAAGTCTTCAACCGCCACGCGACGAATTTTTGGCGCACCCGCTTTGCCCGTGCGTTGCGCGGTGGCGGCAATCGCGTTGATCTGTGGCACCGTGAGTACCGCCACACGTGCTTTGTTGCAAATCTCAACCACACGCCGCCTCACCAGATACGCCACTGAGGGCATGGCAATAATCGCGTGGCGCACTTTCATCACGCGGGTGATCCGGGCAAGATCATCAATGCTGCCCAGCACCCGCTGGCCCTGCAAGAGCCGCTGGCGTTTGTTTGGGTCATCATCGAGCAAGCCCACCACGCGCCACTCTTCGCTGCGAGAAAGCTCTTTGATGAGGCTCACAGCGGAGTCGCCAGCACCCAACACCAGCACGGGCGTGCCGTGCTCGCCGGTCTTGCCATAGGCGCGCCATTCTTTCCACGAGCGGTAGGCGATACGGCTGCCAGCCATGAGGGTGATGAGGAGCAGCGCTTGCACGATGAAGTGCGCGTAGGTGAGCGACGGGGCCCAGCTACCAAGATTTAGCGCAATCGCAATCGCGATTGCGCCCGCAGCAACGGTTGCAACGATACGCTGCACGTCAGGCAGGCTTGCGTAGCGCCAGAGGCCCTGATACATGCCAAATACGGCTGCCACAGTAGATTGCACGGCCATCGCGGCGATTAACAGCCACGGCCAATCAGGAAGCTGACCGACGATGGATTGCGGGGGTGTTTGCGCGGCGGCAAATAAAACAACAGTGACAATCCATGAGACGGCAACCATGGCCGCGTCGTGAACAAACGCGAGGAGGGCGCGCTCGTT
>JAYVGG010000035.1:0-3434 GCA_043772475.1 Burkholderiales bacterium | reverse complement strand
TTGGGTTTATCGGTCTCGCCGTCGATCTTGTCGATGAGCGCATCCAATTTATCAAGCTTGTAATTACCCCAGTTGTATTCACCCTCGCCCTTGGCGTTGCGGCTATGAAATACCGGCTTGAGTGTGAAAATCGCGTCCGTCGTCGCCCCGCCCCAGCCCAGCATGTAGAGGCTGGTGTCGAGCTTTTGCACCTTGGGGAAATAGTTCGCTTTCGGAATCGCCGCCACCTTGAGCGTCACGCCAACGCGTGACCACATGGCTGCCAGCGCCACACAGATTTTTTCGTCGTTCACGTAGCGGTCGTTCGGGCAATCGAGCGTGACTTCAAAACCATTCGGGTAGCCCGCCTCAGCCAATAGTTTTTTCGATGTTGCTGGGTCAAACGCGTAGCGCACATTCATTGACTCGGGTATGCCTGCTGCCACCGGTGCCGGCAGATTGATCGCACTCGGCACCGAAAGCCCGCGCATCACGCTGCGTTTTAACGCTTCCACATCGGTGGCCTGATAAAGCGCTAAGCGAACACGTCGATCCTTGAATGGATTTTTACCTTTCACGTTCGAGTACAGCAGCTCATCACGCGCCTGATCCATACCGATAAAAATAATCCTGTTCTCGCCACCGTCGTAAATTTTCAGCGTTTTTTCCGCGCGCAGTTTTTCCACATCCTGCGCCTGTGGGTCGAGCACAAAATCAATCTCGCCGGAGAGTAATGCCGCCACGCGCGTACCCCCCGCCTTGATGGGGCGATAGACTACGTCGGTCACATTGCCTTCAAAGCGGCCCTCTTTAATGCCCCACCAGTTGGCGTTTTTCTTGAGCACTGTTTTTACATCCGGCTCGCGAGAGACCAGCGTAAATGGCCCGGTGCCCATGGCGTTACGGATCGCGTAGGTTTCTTCTTTAGCTTTGTAATCCTGCGGCACTTCAACTTTATTTTTTTCGCTCCACGCTTTCGACATCATATAAATACTACCCGCCGAAAGAATATCGAGCATCACCGGGTTCGGAATCGGCGTGGTTAATTCCACCGTGTGGTCGTCGATTTTTTTCGGTTTGCCAAGCGAGACACCATAGACCTGCATATTGGATGTCTTCGCTTGCGAGCGAATGATCGAAAACACCACATCGTCGGCCGTAAAGTTAGAGCCGTCGTGCCATTTCACGCCTTTACGCAGAGTAAAAACCCAGACGGTGGGTGAGGTTTGTTTCCACGAAGTAGCGAGGCTAGGTATCGGCTTCATGGTCTTATCACGCGCGATGAGTTGCTCGTAAATTTGGCCATTGAATTGGTTATTAAACGATTCGTTCTGCGCGTGCGGGTCATGCGTGGAGACATCGCCTTGGCTCGACCAAGTGAAGGTTTTAGCGTTTGCGCTGAGAGAAAAACTGACCGCTACGGCGAGCGAGAGCATGATTCGAGAGTTCATTGGTGTCCTCAAAGAGTTATCAATTTATTGCGCGATCATCGCAGGGCACTTCCTCCTTTGAAAAAGGAGGATTGAGGAGGATTTTCGGACGTTACTACAGGCGCAAACGCCTTAAAATCCCCCTCAATCCCCCTTTTTCAAAGGGGGAAGTAGCTCGCTGAGAGCGCGCGTCAAGCTACACGTCACAACACAAAAAAATTACTAACCTTATCTTACTTAATCGTAATCCACGGCACTTCCACCCAATTATCCGCACGATGCACCACACTCACGTTCGCGCGTGCTGCCCACGGGATAATTTGCAAATGCAGTGGCAGGTGATAGATATTTTCATTGTGATGCCGATACGCTTCAACCACCATCGCGAGCCGCTTATCTAAATCGGTTTCGCCTTTGAGAGTATCAATCATCGCATCAAATTTCGCGTCTTGCACTTGGCCCCAGTTGTAATCACCATCGCCCTTATTGTTACGGCTGTGTAGAACGGGTTGTAGGGTGAAGATCGGCTCGGTGGTGCTACCGCCCCAGCCCAGCATATAAAAGCTGGTATCGAGCTTTTGGGTTTTCTGGAAGTACGTCGAGCGCGGCATCGCATTCACGCGCACGGTCACGTTGATTTTGGCAAGCATGGCGGCTACGGCGACACAAATTTTCTCGTCATTCAGGTAGCGATTATTTGGGCAGTCCAGCGTGATCTCAAAGCCTTTTGCGTAGCCCGCATCCGCCATGAGCTTAGTGGCCGCGGCCACGTCAAACGGCAAGCGTTTTTGAAGATCCGCAGGGAGCTTTGCGGCACTCGGGTTTGGGTGAACCACACCCGTCGGCACGGAGAGCCCACGCATCACTGTTTTTTGAATCGCATCAATATCAATCGCTTGATAAAACGCTTGGCGCACACGTTTATCTTTGAGCGGGTTTTTACCTTTTACGTTGGAATAGAGTAGCTCATCACGCAGCTGATCCATGCCAAAAAACACCACGCGGTTTTCCGGCCCCTCGATGACGTTCAGATTTTTATCGGCCTTCATTTGCGCGAGATTTTGAATCGCGGGGTCAATCACAAAATCGAGCTCGCCCGAAATCAGCGCAGCGGTGCGCGTGGCTTCGTTACGAATGGGCGTGAAGGCGATGTCGGTCACGTTACCCTCAAAGCGTTTATCGGCAATGCCCCACCAGGCTACGTTTTTGGTGAACGTACTTTTTACCTCAGCCTGCCGCGATACCAGCTTGAAAGGCCCGGTGCCATTGGCGTTACGGCTGGCGTAGGTTTCTTCTTTATTCACGTAGTCCTGCACGTTCTCGACTTTATGCTCGATGCACCAGGCTTTTTCCATCATGAATAAGTTGACGAGCATCTCCAGTGTGACTGGGTTCGGCACGTCGGTGCTTAGCTGCACCGTGAAATCGTCAATTTTGGTGGGCTTGCCGAGCGCGTTAGCGTAGACGCGAAAGTTAGAATTTTTGCCCTGCAGGCGCTCAAGTGAAAACACCACATCATCCGCCGTGAGTGTCTTGCCGGAATGAAATTTCGCATCACGCCGCAGATTAAAAACCCAGCTCGTGGGCGATGTTTGCTTCCACGATGTGGCTAGGCGCGGCTCGATTTCGAGCTTTTTATTGCGGTGAACCAGCGGCTCAAATACCTGCCCGTTAATCGAATTATTGAGCCCTTCGTTTTGCGAATGCGGGTCTGCGGTAAGGTAATCGCCTTGGCTAGACCAGCGGAAAGTTTTGGTGGTGTTGGCTTGGCCGCAGGCGGCAAGCAGCAAGGCCATCAACAAACTGATAAAAACTCTCATAAAAATTTCTCCAAATGATTTTATTGTTTGTCGTTCCCGCGTAGGTGGGAACGACAAGCTTTAGGAATTGCCGCGCGATGCATTTTTGTTACGCTCACACCAATCGCTGTGAGCGGCTACGGGTGCGATGCAAACTGATGTGGGTTTTGGCTCCTCCCTTTTTAAAGGGAGGTTGGGAGGGATTTGCGGCGGTCGAAAAATGAAA
>JAYVGG010000034.1:0-4728 GCA_043772475.1 Burkholderiales bacterium | reverse complement strand
CCCGAGGTTTCGCCCGCTACCACGAGCGTGCGATATAGGTCGGAAAACGTCGCCGGGTAGCCCGCCAGGGCTTCGCCGAGCGATTTGCCTTCGAGCACACCGGAGCGAATGCCCGCTAATAATTGGCGCTCGCTCTCGGTCTCGGCTTGCTCAATCACGGCGTTAAAGGTTTGCTCGACGGTTAGGCCGGCCTCAAGCAGGGTGGCGAGCTGGCGCGTGATGCGCGAAAGATCGGCACTGCCAAGGCGCATCCGGCGGCGCTTGGCCGATGCGGCTTCTGGGGCATCGACCTCGCTCACGGCGAGCGGGAAAAGCCCGCGTTCGCGTAACGCAAGCCTCGCTAGGCGCGGGCTGTCCGACTCCAGTACGCCGCGCTGTTCGTGGCCGTCGAGGTCGTAGGCGGTAAATTGGTAGCCTGGCATAAAGGCTTAATCACGCGTAACGCGCAGCACTTCTTCAAGCGATGTCACGCCGGACGCCACCCAGCGCAAGCCATCATCGCGCAGTGGGGTCATGCCGCGTGTGACGGCAGTCTCGGCAATCGCCCGCTCGGCGGCGCGGTCATGGATCATTTGGCGGATTGTTTCGTCCACACAGAGTAGCTCGTAAATGCCGGTGCGGCCTTTGAAGCCGGTGACGTTGGCATCCGCATCGGCTAGGGGCTCGTAGAGCGTTGTTAAGGCGCGGTGGGCGGGGTTGGCCGATTGCGCCAAGATCTCGCGCTCGCCCACAGTCGGCTCGCGCTTGCTGCGCGCACTGACGGGCAGCTTACGCACGAGGCGCTGCGCGAGTACGCCCGAGAGGGTGGAGGCCAATAAAAACGGCTCAATCCCCATATCGACCAAGCGCGTAATGGCACCGGCCGCCGAATTGGTGTGCAAGGTAGCGAGCACTAAATGCCCGGTGAGCGAAGCCTGTACGGCGATCTGCGCGGTTTCAAGGTCTCGAATTTCGCCGATCATAATCACGTCAGGGTCTTGCCGCAAAATCGCCCGAAGTGCGCGTGCGAAGGTCATGTCGATCTTCGCGTTCACCTGCGTCTGGCCGACACCGTCTAGGTCGTATTCGATCGGGTCTTCGACGGTCATCATGTTGCGGGTGCGTTGATCGAGTCGACAGTGCCGCGTAGAGCGTGGTGGTTTTGCCGGAGCCGGTGGGGCCCGTCACTAAAAAAATGCCGTGCGGCTGGGTTAGGAGCGTATCGAGCTTCGCCAAGGTATCGGGCGGCATCCCGAGGCCATCGAGCGAGAGCCGGCCGGCTTGTTTATCGAGTAGCCGCAGCACCACCCGTTCGCCATGCCCGGTAGGTAGCGTAGACACCCGCACATCGACGGCGCGGCCAGCAATACGCAGCATGATGCGGCCGTCTTGCGGGAGACGTTTCTGTGCAATATCGAGCTCGGCCATTACCTTCACGCGCGACACCATCGCGGCGTGCAGCGAGCGTTTTGGCTCGACCACATCGCGCAGCGTGCCGTCGACGCGAAACCTAACCAAGCTACGACGCTCAAAAATTTCTAAATGAATATCGGAGGCTTGCTCTTTTACCGCCTGCGTTAAAAGCGCGTTGATGAGCTTGATGATCGGCGCATCGTTTTCGGTTTCGAGTAGATCGGTGATTTCGGGCAGCGATTCGGTTAGCGCCGTGAGATCGGCGGCACTTTCGATATTGGTCGCGATATCTTCGGCAAAGGCCGCATCATCGGCTTCGCCTCCCGCGTAGGCGCGCGCTAGGCGGGCGTTAAAGTCAGCCGCCGAAAGCTGCACCGGCTTTAAGGATTTGCCCGTCATACGCCGCACTTCGGCAAGCGTGCTCGACGCTGGCTCGGGGGCTAACCAAACTTCCAACTCACTGCCCACCGAGCGCGCGGTAATGACCCCCTTCGCCTTGGCAAAGTGATACGGCAGCAGCCTAACGGTCGCCGCGTCAAACGAAAACAGTGAATCGGGTGCGTTCATTTTTTGCTCGGCGGCAAGGTGGCGCTACCCTGCGGGGCGAGGCCAGATAGATCGCTCGCAGCACGCGATTGCTCGCCGCGAATATAGTCGTAGCGGTCTTGCGAAAGGGCGGAAGCGGCCTTGGCATCACGCAAAATTTTCGGGCGCAAAAATACCATTAGGTTGGTTTTTTCGCGCAACTTGGTCTGGGTGCGAAATAGCCCGCCTACCCACGGCAAATCGCCCAATATCGGCACTTTCGATTCGCCATTGCGGGTGTCGTCTTGTATCAAGCCGCCGATGACAAAAATCTCATCGTTATCAACCAATACGGTGGACTCTATCGAGCGCTTATTGGTGATGAGGTCAGCGGAGCGGATGGTTGAATTCACCGCGGCCACGCTCGATACTTCAAGAAATGTTTTAAGTTTCACCGTGCCGCCTTCGGTGACTTGTGGTGTCACGCGTAGCGTTAAGCCGATGTCTTTGCGCTCAATGGTTTGAAACGGATTAGCGGCACCCGTGTTGCTCGTCGTAAAGCTACCCGTGACAAAGGGCACGTTTTGGCCGACGACGATTTTGCCTTCGTCATTATCGAGCGCCATGATGTTCGGCGTTGCGAGTACATTGGCGCGCTGATCGTTTTGAAACGCGCGCGCCAGCCCGCCGAGGCCAATCACCTCGCCGAGCCCAGGGATATTGATGCGCCCACGCACAATGCCGATATTGAGCCCACCGCCGACCGTGCGTAAATCGGCCGCTGCGGTGATGATATTGCTACCCACACCAAAATTAGTGCCGCCAATAACCTGCGACCCCTCGCCGCTACGATTGAGGCCCGATAAATCTTGCCACTGAATGCCGAGCTCGGCGGCAACACTATTGCTCACCTCGACAATTAACGCCTCCACGCTCACCTGCGCGCGCCGCTGGTCGAGCTTTTCAATCACACCGCGCAACGAGGCATAGACGTGGTCAGATGCCGTAATGATGAGCGAATTATTTGGCGCGTAAGCTTGGATGGTGCTGTTAGCGGCAGCGCTAACTTGCCCGGAAGCCGCACCAGTGCTGGTGTTTGGGGCGGTGGTTGATGCCGCTGGCGAGCTCACCTGAGCCACCGCGCCGCCCGCGAGCAGCCCGCGCAAGGTCTCGGCAAGCTTGGTGGCTTCGGCATTGCGTAGGTAGACGACGTGGATGTTGCCGTTGGCCGCCGTCGGCGTATCAATGGTTGAAACGAGTGTTTTGATTCGGGTGACAAGGGCGGGTGAATCCGCCCGCACGATCAAAGAATTGCTGCGCGGCTCAACGCCAATCGCAAGCTTCGGCGGGGCACCCGGGCTATTCGGGTTCGGTGTCAGCTCCGGCATCAAGCCCTTGAGCGTATTGGCAATATCCACCGCACTTGCGTACTCAATTTTGATGAGCTGCATATCGTTTGCGCTCGGAATATCAATCGAGGCGATGATCTTGGCAATGCGCTTGATGTTTTCCGCGTAGTCGGTGACGACGAGCGTGTTATTGCCCGGGTAGGCACCAATAAAATTATTCGGTGCCACCAGTGGGCGCAAGACGGATGCGAGCTGCGCGGCCGATTCATTTTGCAGCGGGAAAACCTGCGTGACGATCCGATCGCCAGAAATTCGTGTCGAAGGGTCGATAACCGTACCGGACGTTTTCGCATCCGCCTCGGGGACAATCTTCACCACGTTCCCCGTCTCAATCGCCGCGTAGCCCTGCACGCGTAAGGCGGAAAGCAAAATCTGGTAGGCCATCGCCTTGGTCACCGGGGCGGGCGAAATGATGTTCATATTGCCGGTCACGCGTGGGTCGATGATGAAGGTCTTACCCAAGGGCATCCCGATCGCGCTCACGACCGAGGCGATATCGGAATTCACGAAGTTGATTTGGACGAGGTCTTCTGCCCTGGCGGTTAGGGTCAGAAAAGTGGCGCAAAAGGCGGCGATGATGAGCTTAAATGTGCGAGACACGGGCAGGCTCTGTGAGTGAAGATGGGTGATTGTACGATAGGAAGGCACGCACGTGAGGCGTATGGGCCGGTTGGCGCTTGGGCGTCATGTGGGGTTGCGCGGGTGGGAAGCCGCACACAGCCGATATTTAATCGCAGCAATGGCTGGAAAGCCAATAGGGGCGCGGGTTTTGGCAATTCAGGCCTAGGTAGCGTGGTTACGCATCCGTGGCTGACCTACCTAGGTGAAGCGGCCACCGAAGGTACGAGGCAATGTGTAGTGCTTTTGAAAATTCGCTACGGGTGAAGCACGTAGTACGGGTCAAGCACAACACCATTGTGCCCTTCACAGCGATCTGCGGTGACCCGAAACCGGCGGTCATCGATGCTCTGTGTTGAGTGGAGTTTCGTTCAACATGTCTGTTAATGGCTAGTGTGTTCTGCTTGGCGCAATGGCAGGTTAGCAGTTATGGCTACGCGGTTCTCTCATCGTGAGCCGCTGAACAGGCCTAGTAAATGAAAATGGGCGGGAATCTTTTTTTTGCGATGAAGCTGCAAAAAAAGCCACCACGTCGGCGACTGCATTCACCTCCGATTCCGGCCGTGTCGTTCAAAAATGCAAACGCCACCCGATAAAACTGGGTGGCATTTGCATTTTTGGTGGAGCCGGCGGGAATCCCCTTCGCGTTGCTCAGGGTCGCGGTTTCGCCGGTAGGCGAAACCGTTTCAGGCGGCGCAAAGCAGTGCTCGCCGAAACTTAGCCTACGTCCCCCGCCCGGTCCGGACGGCGATTCGATTCCGCCCGGCTCCACCAAAAAATGAAA
>JAYVGG010000033.1:0-4028 GCA_043772475.1 Burkholderiales bacterium | reverse complement strand
CCCAACCGACGGCCTCGACGAAGGCCCTGTGGTGTTGCAAAAGTCAACGGCGGTCAGCGAGAACGATACGCTCGGTACGGTGTACTTTGATCGCTTGTTCCCGCTCGGTGTACAGGCCATGCTCGAAGCGGCTGACCTCGTCGTGGCCGGCAAACACAAAGAAGTCGTGCAAGACGAAGCGGCAGCCACCTACGAAGGCTGGTGCCGCGCGGCAGAGTCGAAGATTAATTTTAATAATCACGTCGGCTTTATCCACGACATGATTCGCGGCTGTGATCCCGCTCCCGGCGCGTGGACCACGCTTGCCGGCAAAAAGGTGCAGCTATTTGGCAGCAAAAAGCACATGGTGCGTGCGTTTGGTGCGGTCAAGGGCAAGCCCGGCGAAATCACGGCGATAACCGATGCCGCCATGTTCATCACCACGCAGGGCGGGCAGATTGAAGTCGCCAAGCTTAAGCACGAAGACGGCAAAAAAGTTTCGCCGACGGAGTTTGCGGCAGCGTTTGGCGTGGCTGCGGGCACGATTTTGGGTAGTTAGCGAACCATGGGAAGCGCCTACAAAAAAGCCGCGACTGCGGCTTTTTTTATTTTTCCGCGTACCCTAATCGCGGGATTCCCATTCACGGCTTCGCTGCCGCTTTCTGGTTAAAATAAACCATCAGCGTGCATTGAAAATATTGCGCCACTTAAGGCGTTGGGAATAAAAATGAAAAAAGCGGGTTTTTGGTCGGCGGATTGGTTTTTTGCCCTCGTTGTGGCCCTCGTCGTGCTCGCGGTGGCGCTCACGAGTAGTTTTTTTGAAAGCCTAGAAACCAAGGCTTACGATCTAGGCGTGCAAGCCACCTCGAAAGCGCCCTCGGACAAAGTGGCCGTGATCGCGATTGATGAGCAGTCGATTGCCAACATTGGCCGCTGGCCTTGGTCGCGCGAGATTCACGCCAACATGATCGATAAGCTCGCCGCCGCGAAAGTAAAAGTGGTGGGGCACTCGGTATTTTTTTTCGAGCCGCAGATTGATGCCGGGCTTACCTACATCAATAAACTGGTCGATGTCTCGAACAAGGCAAAGCAGTCCAGCGCGGCCGGTGCCGTAGCAGACCCGACAACGGCGGCAATGGACGCCATTCTCGCCGAGGCGGAAGTCGCGCTGAACACGGATCGCCGCTTGGCTGATAGCGTAAAAAAGGCCGGCAATGTCGTGCTGCCCTCGCTCTTTGAATTAACGCGCGCCCCCCCGGTTGGCAAGCCAGATAAAGCGCTTCCCGATTTTGCAACCCGCAATGCAATCACCAGCGCCACCAATGCGGGCGGCGAATTTCTATACAGCACACCGAACGCGACCATGCCCATCGAGGCGCTTGGCGCGGCGGCGATTGGCATCGGGCACCTTACGCCGAACCCGGATACAGACGGTGGCGTGCGCCAAGATGTGACGGTGATTGATTATTTCGGTAAGCAGTACCCGTCGCTTGCGATGCTGGTTGCGGCCAAGTATCTCAATCTTGGCCCGAAAGACCTGCGCGTCAATCTTGGTGAAAGCGTGTCACTTGGCAATCTGCGAATCGCAACTGACGATCGTGCGCTGATGCGGCCTTATTTTTACAAAAACGTGGGCGAGAGACCGGCGATCCCGGTTGATTCATTTTTTGACGTGATGAGCGGGAAAATCCCCGCCAGCAAATACCAAGACAAAATTGTGCTGATCGGCCCCACCGTGGCCGGCATTGGCTCCGTGCAGGTCACCCCGATTGGTCAGATAACACCAGTCGAGTCGCTCGCCCACTCGGTTTCCAGCATTTTGAAAGAACATTTTTTCCGCACGCCGGCCTGGACGCAATACGTCATGATGCTCGCCTATTTGCTGGTGGCCCTCTACCTGATTTTGCTTTTGCCAAAGCTCCGCGCGGGGCCTGCTGCGCTCATCACGCTCGGTATTTTGGTGGCGTTGGTGGGCACGCATTTCGCGCTCATGATGGGCCCCGGTATTTGGATAAAACTCGCACTTCCCGCGTCCCTATTGGTTCTTGGGCATTTGCTGCTCACCACTAAACGCTTCTTGATGACCGAGCGCGGCAAAGAACAATCGGATGCCGCCGGTGCCGAATCGAACCGTATGCTGGGGCTTGCGTTTCAGCAACAAGGCCAGCTCGATATGGCGTTTGATAAATTTCGCAAATGCCCGGTGGATGAACAATTGCTCGAAAACGTGTACTCGCTCGCACTCGATTTTGAGCGCCGTCGGCAGTTCAACAAGGCTGAGAGTGCGTTTCAATTTATCCACACCGCCGAGCCAAAATTTCGCGATGTGGCTGAGCGCATGAACCGCGCCAAGACCATGTCGGAGACCATCATCCTCGGGGGCTCTTCGGGTGCGCGCTCGAGTGCGGCGACGATGGTACTGAGCGGCGCGGGTGAAAAGCCCAAGCTCGGCCGTTACACGGTCGAAAAAGAATTGGGTAAGGGTGCAATGGGTGTTGTTTATCTCGGTAAAGATCCAAAGATTGGCCGCGAAGTGGCGATTAAAACGATGGGGCTCTCGTCTGAATTTGAAGGCGATGAATTGCAAGAGGCGAAGGATCGGTTTTTCCGTGAGGCCGAGTCTGCGGGCAAGCTCGATCACCCGAATATCGTGCGGATTTTTGATGCCGGTGAAGAGCATGATCTGGCCTACATCGCGATGGAATTTTTGAAGGGCAAAGACTTGGTTCCGCACACCAAGATGCCGAATCTGCTGCCACTTGATAAACTGCTCTCGATCATCGAGCGCACCGCCGAAGGCCTCCACCACGCGCATGGGATGAATATCGTCCACCGCGACATCAAGCCCGCCAACATCATGTACGACCCGGATACCGATACGCCGAAGATTACCGATTTTGGTATTGCACGCGTGACCGATTCGTCGAAGACTAAGACTGGCATGGTGCTCGGCACGCCGTCCTATATGTCGCCTGAGCAATTGGCGGGCAAAAAAATTGATGGCCGTTCCGATTTATTTTCACTCGGTGTCACGTTCTACCAAATGGCCTGTGGGCGCTTGCCATTCGAGGGCGAATCGATGACGCAGTTAATGTATGCGATTGCAAACCAAGAGCACCCGAGTATTCTTGAGTACAACAGCGCGCTGCCGCACTGGGTGAAATCGCTGACCGATAAAGCACTGGCGAAAGATTTTGAGGCGCGCTTTCAAACCGGGGCTGAATTTGCAGCAGCCATTCGTAAATTTCGGCAGCTAGGCTAAGCGCTACCGAGCTCACAGAGCGGCGCTCTTTGCCGTAATCGCCTATGCCGCTTTCCCCACCCAAGTCCGCGCGTAAGCCGCTGCATCACCGCGCCATCTCCGTGCGCGGCTACGTGCGCGACGATGGGCTCTTCGACATCGAGGGGCATCTTGGCGATACCAAGGCCGTTGATTTGAAGCTTCAATCTAAGCACCTGCCAGCCGGCGAGCCTATTCATGAGATGTGGCTTCGCATCACGATTGATAAAAACCTCAATATTGTCGATGCCGAGGCCGTGACCGATGCCATGCCCTACGAAGGGACATGCGATCAAATTGTGCCCGAATACCGCGCCCTGATTGGGCTTTCGATCACACCGGGTTTTACCCATCGCGTCAAAACACTATTCGGCGGCACGCGCGGCTGTACGCATCTCACGGATTTAATTGGCATCGTTGCAACAACAGCGTTCCAAACATTGGCGGGGCAACCGGGTCAGAATCGAGATCAGCAGCCGTTTCAGCTAGACCGCTGCCATGCGCTACGCGTGGATGGCGATACCGTAGCCGAGTACTACCCGCGATGGCACCAAAAACTCGCCGTACCCACGCCCAAAAAAAATTAAGCTGCATCAAGGCTGGGCGGCGCACCTTAACCGGTAAAATAGTGCTTTCGACGCTTTAGCACCTGCTCCGTCGCTAAACCTCGCATCGCCATCTACCGAAAAGAGTCCGCAATGAACGTTCATGAGTACCAAGGCAAAGAAATTCTGCGTAAGTACGGTGTTGCCACCCCGCGTGGTGTCGC
>JAYVGG010000032.1:0-9932 GCA_043772475.1 Burkholderiales bacterium | reverse complement strand
CCGGCATCGTGAATCCCTCGGCGGAACATGAAGTCGCCGCTCTCGCGATCAAGCGACCAGCCGGTAAACGCACGAGCCACTTCCTTAATATCGCGCTCGCTGTAATTGCCCTCGCCTAGCGTAAAAAGCTCCATCACTTCGCGCGCGAAATTTTCATTCGGCGCTTCTTTGCGGCTGTTCGCGTTATCAAGGTAAATCAACATGGCCGGGTCGCGCGCCATGGCGTGGAGTAGCGTTTTGAAATTACCAAGCGCATATTGGCGCAGCGTGGCGTTTTGTTTGTAGATGAGATTGACCTGCCGCACTTTTTGCTGGCTGGTGGCAAAGTGGTTATGCCAAAAGAGGGTCATTTTTTCGGTGAGCGGGGAAGGTGTGGCGAGCATTTCTTTTAGCCACCAATCGCGCAGATCCATGGTGCGCTGGTTATTGAGGCGGAGCTCGGCTTGGCGCTGCTCTGGTGTCATGTCGCGCAGCTTGGAGGCGGGGGTGATCGGCTCGGTGGTCCAATCGGGGGGTGCTAGTCTGGCGCGTTCCAGCACTTCGCCCACCAGCTTTTTTGCCGCTTCTGCGTGGCTTAATTTCGCGGTTGCTTCAATTTCAACCACGCTCGCACCGAAGCCTGTGCGGTTAAGTAAATGGCGCGCGTCGGTGGCACCCATGGCTGATTGCCCGAACGCAGCCGTGCCCGCCACCAAACCAAACATCACCAGTGCAGCGCTAAAGAATCTATTTTTAATCGTCATCACAACCTCAATAAAAATGTAAGCGGCGCACCTCGAAGGGCGCGCCTTGCTGCGGCTACCGGACACTAACGCTTACTTGCCCTCACCTTTGTGGTGGCGTTCATGGCGGTTTTTACGTTCCGCCTTGAATTCATCGCGGTGCGCCTTGCGGTACGCTTTGATCTCATCGCGGCTCAGCGCGCCATCGCGATTCGTATCAATCGCATCAAAGTTTTTGTTGAGCAACGGGCGGTTCGCCGCTTCCGCGCGCGAGATGACGCCATCGCCATTGGTGTCGAATTTAGCCTTGCCGTGACCACGGCCGTGGCCATGGCCTTCACCACGATCTCCACGATCAGCAAATGCGCTGGCAGAAAGGAGTACACCAAACGTAAGGGCAGCGATAGCGGCAGTAGTTTTCATCACGAGTTTCATTCTTAGCTCCAAGTGGTTAAGGGTTTATAAGCTCAGTGAAATATCATGCGTCTCACCTTACGCTAATCAACGCCGCTTGCAAGATTGGGTAACATGAAGTTCGTAACGGGATGTAACGCCCACCTTTTGCGCGCTGGGAGCCACTACATTTGCTTACAACTCGCACCAAAATTTTACCCCCGCCACTTCCCTAGCTTAGCCTTGCCCGCTAACATGCTGCTATGACACACACTACGCCGCCCGCCGCTACCCGCCACCGCATTTTGGTGGTCGATGATGACCTTCGACTTCGCGATTTATTAAAGCGCTATCTGACCGAGCAAGGCTTTGCGGCTGACACCGTGCCTGATGGTGTCGCGCTTGATCGTGCGCTCACACGTAACCGCTACGATCTCATCGTGCTCGATGTCATGCTGCCTAACGAGGACGGCTTTGCGATCTGTAAGCGTCTGCGCGCGGCGACCGGGGCAGAGGCGACGTTGCCGATCATCATGCTCACAGCCAAGGGTGACGAGACGGATCGCATTGTCGGGCTCGAAATGGGGGCGGACGATTATTTGCCTAAGCCATTTAACCCGCGTGAGCTGGTGGCACGCATTCACGCCGTCCTGCGCCGCCAAGCACCACTACCACCACCAGGAGCACCGGCGAATGATGATGAGATGGTGGAATTTGGCGCATTTACCCTTAACCTCGGCACCCGCGAGTTACTGCGCGCGGGCGTGACGCAGCCAATGACGACGGGCGAATTTGGCCTACTCAAGGTCTTGGTACAACACGCCCGCACACCACTCTCACGCGACAAGCTCACCGAGCTCGCGCGCGGGCGCGAGCATGAATCGTTTGACCGCGCGATTGACGTACAGATTTCGCGCCTACGAAAATTGCTTGGGGAAGACACCGCCAACCCACGCTACCTACAAACCGTGTGGGGGCTGGGCTACGTGTTTGTGCCCGATGGCAAAAAACACCAAGCATGAAGCTCATCCCGCAATCGCTTTTTGCCCGCGTTGCAATCGTGTTGATTTTGACGCTGGTCGTGAGCCAGCTTGTATCGGTCGGGCTATTTCGGTTTTATGCACGGGAGCCGCGTATGCAGCTCACCGCCATCGGCTTTATTAGCCAGCTAAAAACTATCCGCGCCGCGCTCGAAACAATCCCCCCTGAGCGCCACCAAGATTTTATTCAACGCATCCGCGAAGAGCGCGGTATCGGCATCCTGCGCGTGCCCGAGGGTGAGGTGCTAGAGCGCGCGCCCGATTGGCCGGCGCTCGCGGCGGCACGCGAGCGTCTTGCTGAGGCGTTCGGGGCCGAGACCGAGATCTACATCAGGCCGCGCGCCAAGGTGGGCGCGCCTCCTGCGCTGGTGGTGAAATTACCCGCAATGGGAAAATCGATGTATGTGGTATTCCCGCGCGCGCGCTTGGTGGAGCCTGATTTCACACTCGCTTGGGCGGGCTGGGCGGCGATTGGCGGCGCGCTCGCGGTAATGGGCGCGCTGTTTTTGATGTGGCGGGTAAATCAACCGCTGAAGGCTTTAGCGGCGGCGGCACGCGAAATTGGGCGCGGCAATCGCCCGGCACCGGTATCTGAAATGGGGCCCTCTGAAGTGCGGGCGGTAGCGAATGCGTTTAACCAAATGCAAGAAGGCTTAGCGCGCGTGGACCAAGAGCGCGCCACGTTTTTAGCCGGTGTCTCGCATGATTTACGTACCCCACTTTCGCGCCTGCGGCTTGGTCTGGAAATGCTTCCCGCCGACCCCGCGACCCGCAAAGATTTAGAGCACGATATTGACGACATCAATAGCGTAGTTGAGCAATTCATGAATTTCGCGCGTGACGAAAGTAGCGAAGTGCCCGAATCGACCGATCTCAATCTCATGGCGCGGGACGCCGCTAATCTGGCCTCGCGACGCGGCGCCACCATCGCCCTTGAGCTCGATACGCTACCCGCTGTGACCATGAGGCCCATCGCGATTAAACGCTTAATCGCGAACCTGCTCGACAATGCGATTAACCATGCGGGAGCCGAGATTACGCTACGCACGGCATCGTCGCCCTCGCATATCAGCATCAGCGTACTCGACCGAGGGCCGGGCATCCCGCAAGATGAAGTGGAACACCTAAAGCAGCCCTTCACGCGCCGTGATAAATCGCGTAGCGGGGGTTCGGGTGCAGGGCTTGGCTTAGCGATTGTGGAGCGCATCGCCAAAATGCACGGCGGAAAATTTGAGCTGCTCGCGCGTGAGGGGGGCGGGCTACGTGCCATCGTTACGATCCCGCGCGCAGGTGGATGATTAGCCGGAAAGCCAATAGCGGCGCGGTGTTTCGCTCTTTTCGCTGTTTACATATAGCGCAGATCACAACGTAAAGCAGATCCCTCGGCTGCGCTCGGGATGACAGGATTTAGAATGGGTCGCAGTGAGTGCGGCAAGTGAGCGTATGGTGATGCGATTGGTCGTGCAAACCAAGAATGCTGTGCGGGAACTAAGCATGTGACGAACACGAGCCGCCGTTCCAACTAACAACGCTGCACGCCTTCCCCACCCGGGGGGAAGGATGGGAAGGGGGAGCGACAAATTGGGGGCATCAAACAAACGCGTGGAATGCACACGCCGGTAAATTTTCAAACTACCCCATCCCAGCCTTCCCCTTGCAAGGGAAGGAGCCAAAACCCAGCCCGCACTATCGCCGAAGTAATGCACTACTAAATAAAAATGGAATTTTTCCAAAGCAAAACAACGCCTACCGCGCCTCGATAAAAGTACAAGCCTGCAACGTAGCCTCGCTGCGCTCATGCGGGGCGCGCTGGGCGATGAGCTCGTTCACGAGTTGTAAGGCCGTTTTGTCACACGGTGGTAATTCAACATCGCTTACGCCAATCGGTGTCACGCGCGAGCCCCAGCGAATCAAGTGTGCCGAGAGCGTAAGCCCCGCGCCGAACGCCGGAATCAATACGAGACCACCCGCCTTCACGCGCCCGGCTTCAAGCGCTTCAACCAAGGCTACCGGTGCGGTGGCGGCACTCATGTTGCCGTATTTGTGAACGGTCAAAAATACTTTATCCATCGAGGCCCCGGCGCGCTTTGCAACCGCTTCGATAATGCGTAGGTTCGCTTGGTGTGGCACGACGACATCAACATCATCAATGCTCACGCCGGCTTTGGTGAGCACGGCCACGCTCGCGTCGCCCATGCCGGTGACCGCTTTCTTAAAAATCTCCGGGCCGTCAAAATCCCAGCGGGTATCGCCGTAAAAAATACCTTTGTTCGCGTACTCCGCACCCTTGCCGCGCACGCGCAGTGTTTGGCGGGCATCGGCATAGCACTGTAATTTTTCTGCAATTACACCTTCTTCTTTTTCGCTCGCCTGAAACACACACGCCGCTGCCCCATCGCCAAATAGCACAGCCACATTGCGATTGTGCCAATCCATAAATTTTGAAATGTGCTCAACACCAATTACCAGCACAGTCTTAGCGGCACCGGATTTAATAAACGCGGTGGCGGTAGACATGCCGTAAAGAAAGCTGGTGCAGGCGGTGTTGATGTCCATCGCGGCGGCGTTCATGGCTCCCAGCTTGATCTGTAGGCCAGAGGCGGTATTCGGCACGTGCTCGTCGAAGCTGCAACTGCCGTAGAGAATCAAGTCGATGTCCATCACGTCGATGCCTGCACACGCAATAGCGCGCATCGCGGCCACGTAGGAGAGCTCGAGCCCCGATACATGCGAGATGCGGCGCTCTTTCATGCCCGTGCGTTGCACAATCCATTCGTCGGTGGTGTCGAGAAAGGTGGCGATGTCGGCGTTGGTGAGCGTGGCCGGGGGTAAACATTTTCCCCAACCAGTAAGGGCGGCGTAGGTCATGGCAGCGCAGACAAAAAAGTGTGAACGCGCATTGTGCCGCAAAACCACAAACGCGTGTAACTACGTGGATAGCCCCGAACACACGCGATTACGGCCTGCCCCTTTGGCTAGATAAAGCTGCCGATCTGCTTCTTCGAGCAGTAATTTGGTTGTATCGGCTACGTCGTTCGCGATGCCCTTGAAGGCTGCAACGCCGATGCTAATCGTGATGCGTAGCCCCGGCTGGATGCTGCCCCAGTCAAATCGCTCCACGGCCGCGCGCAAACGCTCAGCGACATCAACGCCAATCGGCTCATCGGTGTGCGGCAAGGCCAAAATAAACTCTTCGCCACCAAAGCGCGCCGGTAGATCGCCGTAGCGGCAGTTGTGCTGCATCAGTTCACCAATGTTTTTGAGTGCCAAATCGCCCACCGCATGACCATACGTATCGTTGACCGCCTTGAAATGATCGATGTCGACCATCAAGATAGAAATCGGGTACGCCAGATTCACGCGCGCCATGGCCGCACTCATCCACTGCTCAAAGGCGCGACGATTGGCAAGGCCCGTTAAGGTATCTTCTTTTGCGAGCCGCTCCCAGCGTGCTGAGGCCATTTGCAAGGATGCCGCCAGCTCGCGCTTGGTGATGGCGCTGTGCGCTTTTTGGTCGTCGATGCTGGCGTCAATTTGCCGCACTTTTTTCAATGCCGCAAGCGAGGCCGCAAAGTCGCCCAGCGCTTCGTGCGTCTCTGAAATACCCACATAGGTCTCACGCTCGCCGTATTTAGAGCCGCCGGCGAAGTAATCGAGCGCGCGCTTGAAAGCACGTAACGCATCTTTATGACGATTAAGTGCCGCCAGGCTTAGCCCCATTTCAAGCTCAATAATGGCAAGACTGGGGCGGCGCTTTAAGTCTTCGGCGCGCGCGCGCAATGCCGCTTGGCTATTGAGCGCGGCGGTGAAATCGCCCGCAAAGCGTAGTGCTCTAGCGTAGTTATTGCGGGCCAGCATGGAAATCACCGGCGCACCTGCGTGCTCAGCCTCGATGGCGAGCGCCTCCCAGCGGCCGAGCAGCGAGCGGAATTTTTCTTGTCGTTCGGCTGGATCGACCTTGGCCGATTCCGCTGCCTGCGAATGCGCGCACAGCAAAGAAACCCTTGCCGAAAACCAATCATGGGTCTCGCCGAGCGTTTGCAATGTTGCCGCACTGCGTTCGAGATAGGCCACGGCTTCGTCGTAGCGGTCTAATTTTGCCGCAGAGATGCCAAAGCCTTGCAATACGCGCGCAGCAAGGCCATCTGAATCGGTCTGCTCGACTAAGCGCTCGGCCGATTCGTAGTAGCTAATCGCACGCGCGCTATCGTCCGCCGATTGCAGGACGTGACCCGCCTCTAAATAAGCCTCAATCTCGGAATCAATATCGCCGTGCGTTTGCGCGAGGTTGGCCGCATCGGCGGCGACGCGCAGACAATTCAAAATATCGCCCTGCACACGTAGCGCACGCGCCGACAGCACCAGCACGCGCGCGCGATCAGGCGAGCTCACGCGCTCGATGAGATCGGCCGCGCTCTTTATAGCGGCATCGAGATTGCCTGCATCAATTTGCGTCTGCACAGCAAGCGATGCCACATCGACCATTGACGTGGTGAACGGTGCGGCGACGACGACACGATCTCGCATAGTTTTGCTCTTTTTTTATAAATTAACAAAATCCCCATTACAACGCGACGATTATCAACCCTCCTGAGCAAAATTGCCAAACACCTCGTACCTATTGGTGTTCAAGCCATTCATACAATTTTTAAGGTGTCACTCACATACTCATGTTCACGCGTATCCACATACGAGACCCGATACTCCACCGGCTCGTCGTGATACGCATAGGCGACGCGCTTCACGATCAGCACGGGTAGATCGTGCGGCCAGCCCATCGCCTGCGCCACCTCGCGCGGGGCGATGCCGGCGGATAGCCGCTGCGACGTGTGGACGACTGAAATCCCGTATTCCTCTTGGTAAAGCGAATAAAGCGTGCCGGGGCGTTCGCTCAGTTTTTTTTCGGTGAGCTTGGGGAATAGCGCATCCGGGAGTGTGATGTTGTCTTGCATGATGTTTTTATTTTCGAGCGATAGCGCATTGCTAAATTGAATCGCGCGCTCGCCTACATTGCGCTTGAGTTTCGCCGCCGCCTCACGCGAAAAATTGCTGCGTGAAAAATCGAGCAACGTGATCTCGGGGTATTCCTTGTAGCCATCCTCACGCTCGATGTGAAAAAAATGAAACATCAAGCGATCTCGATTGTGGATCGTCACAAAGGTGCCGCGCCCCTGCTGGCGCACGAGAATGTTTTGCGTGACGAGATCGTCCACCGCTTTACGAATGGTGCCAATCGAAACGCCAAACTCGGCTTTCAGACTCGCTTCCGAGGGGATCACCTCGCCCGGCTTCCATACCCCGGTGGCAAGCCGCTTCATCAAGGCTTCCTGCACCATGCGAAAAACCGGCACACGGCTTTGGCTTGTGGGGAGTGAATCGAGGAGGCGCGTGGCAGTCATGATGCATTGTATTCTTGTTTTCGCGCAACTCAAC
Source organism: Burkholderiales bacterium (assembly GCA_043772475.1). GTDB lineage: Bacteria > Pseudomonadota > Gammaproteobacteria > Burkholderiales > Usitatibacteraceae > UKL13-2. Next base: position 2,344 of record JAYVGG010000032.1, on the reverse strand, counting down.
CAAGTCATCTAGTTGACTTGAAAGGCGGCACGGCATAGACTGTTTTTCCAATTAAAGCCGTTTCTACAAGGAGTATTTTTGTGAATCATTTTGTATTGCATGATGCCGCCGACACGGTTGCCGTCGTGGTTGTCGAGGGGATTGAAGCCGGGGCCACGCTGCGTGGCTGGATCATGGATGAAAACCGGCACATCGCGGCAACGGCGAAATCAAACATTCCTATCGGCCACAAAATCGCGCTCAAAGACATGAACGTGGGCGACACGGTCATCAAATACGGTGTCGATATCGGCAAGGTGGTCGCCCCGATCAAAGCGGGCGAGCACGCTCATGTTCACAACATTAAAACCAAACGGTGGTAACCCAAATGATTGATAAAAACACAACCTTCCTAGGCTATCGCCGCGAAAATAAGCGCGTCGGTATTCGCAATCACGTCATCATTTTGCCCGTCGACGATTTATCCAACGCCGCTTGTGAGGCTGTTGCCTACAACATCAAGGGCGTGATGGCGATCCCGCACCCCTACGGCCGCCTGCAATTTGGCTCTGACCTTGATCTGCATTTTCGTACTCTCATCGGCACCGGCTCAAACCCGAACGTGGCGGCGGTGGTGGTGATCGGGATCGAAGACGGCTGGACTAAAAAAATTGTTGATGCAATTGCCAAAACGGGCAAGCCCGTCGTGGGCTTTGGTATCGAAGGTCACGGCGATCATGACACCATCTTGCGCGCCTCCAAGGCCGCACGCGAGTACGTGCAATGGGCAAGCGAGAAGCAGCGCGAAGTCTGCAATATCTCTGAGCTATGGATCTCCACCAAATGCGGCGAATCAGATACTACTTCTGGCTGCGGCGCAAACCCGACTGTTGGCGCGGCGTTTGACAAGCTGCACCCGCTTGGCACCACACTTTGCTTCGGTGAGACATCCGAGATCACCGGTGGCGAAAAAATCGTCGCCGCACGCTGCGCCAATGACGCGGTGCGCGAAAAATTCATGTTCATGTTTAATCGCTACCAAGACATGATTAACCGCCACAAGACCGACGATCTATCTGAGTCTCAGCCGACCAAGGGCAATATCGCGGGCGGCCTCACCACGATTGAAGAAAAAGCGCTCGGCAATATCCAAAAAATCGGCAAAAAATGTACCGTCGATGGTGTGATCGACAAAGGCGAAGTGCCGAGCCATCCGGGGCTGTGGTTTATGGATTCCTCGTCGGCAGCGGCGGAAATGGTGACGCTCTGCGCGGCCTCTGGCTACGCGGTACACTTTTTCCCAACAGGCCAAGGCAACGTGATTGGTAACCCGATTTTGCCGGTGATTAAAATCTGTGCAAACCCACGCACGGTGCGCTTGATGAGCGAGCATGTGGATGTGGATACATCTGCCCTCTTGCAGTCAGAGCTCACGCTCGAAGGTGCTGGCGATCAACTGCTGGCGTGTATGTTGCGGACGGCTAATGGCCGCTTGACGGCAGCCGAAGCGCTCGGGCATCGCGAGTTTGTGCTGACGCGCTTGTACGAAAGCGCGTAGTACCGAAGTAGCAGAACGCCTGGAAACCCGCGTGGTTATTGGGTTTTCAGGCGTTTTTTGCATTCTGGTTTCGCTATCCGTTCGTGATGCCGGGCGCACTCGCGCTATAATCACCGCTTACGTAAACACCGAATTGCCCCCATGGAAGCCGAACAAATCAACCTCATCGCCAACCGCCTTTCTGACTTAGCCGCACGCTCGGCTGAGTTGCGGAGGTATCTTTGACTTTGACGGTAAAGTCGGGCGATTAGAAGAAGTCACCACCCTCGCGGAAGACCCGACCATCTGGGCGGACAACAAACGCGCACAAGAGCTCGGCAAAGAAAAAAAATTACTCGAAGCCGTGGTGAGCTCCCTCACCACGATTCACGACACGCTGAAAGACTCCAAAGAACTTTTCGATCTCGCGCGTGGTGAGGCGGATGATTCCACCTTGCTAGCAGTTGCGGACGATGCGAAGACAGTGGAAGACGCTGTCGCCGATTTAGAATTTCGCCGCATGTTCAGCCACCCCGCTGACCCGAATAGTTGCTTTCTGGATATTCAATCGGGTGCTGGCGGCACCGAGGCGCAGGACTGGGCTTCCATGCTGTTGCGCCAATATCTGCGCTACGCCGAGCGAAAGGGTTTTAAGTCCGAAGTGCTCGAACAATCCGACGGCGAAGTAGCCGGCATCAAGAGTGCAACGATCAAGATTATTGGCGACTACGCCTATGGGTATTTACGTACTGAGACGGGCGTGCATCGGCTGGTGCGTAAATCACCCTTTGACTCCGCCAATGGCCGCCACACCTCGTTTGCCAGCGT
>JAYVGG010000031.1:0-10000 GCA_043772475.1 Burkholderiales bacterium | reverse complement strand
CGCGCGGCCGTCAAGGCTTTTTCACGCTCAGTTCGGAGCGTGAGGGCACCCTGCAAACGCTCGCGGATATTGCCTTCTTGCAAGTTTTCGAGCTCACTCACAAGTGATACATGGCTCGCCGAAATCGCGGTGAGTCGGCTCGCGAGCTGCGTGGTCATGTCGGTTAACGATTTGATTTTGTCGTGGCAGGAGCGCTCAAAATAATTGGCCTCCTGTGCGGCACGCTCGCCCGCATTCGCGCGCTCGCGTGCGTCGGCGAGCGAGCGCTCGTTGGTGCGCTGGGTTTCTTCGAGCACCATGAGAGCATCGGTCATTTCACCGATTTTATTACCGCCTTCTTCCAAGCGCGCCTGCGCTTCGGCCATCTCACCACGCTCTTTTTCCACGTCAATATCGAGAATCGCAAGCTCTTCGCGAATCGCGTTACGCCGCCCTTCGGCTTGCGAGAGCGCTTGCGAAAGTTTCAATGCCTCCATCTGCAAACCATGCTCGCGGTTTTTCGATTCTTGCAATTGGTTACGCAGTGTCCGCAAGCTTTCTTGCGTGCTCGTTACGCCGTGCTCGGTTTCTTTTTGCGCGGCTTCGAGTACGTGGCGTGTTTCGATCTTGCCGGGTAGCTCAATTTTGAGTGATTCGATCTCGCGCTGGCGTTGCAGCACACCATGCAGCTCCGACTGCGGGCCATGAAATAGTAGGCCATGCTGCGCGTACATGTGGCCGGTGGACGTCACCAGCACCGCGCCAAAGGGCAGCTTTGCCATGCGCGCGCGTGCCTCACTTTCGTCTTCAAGCACAAAAACATTAGCCAAACATTCGCGCACGAACGGCAGCACGGCCGCGTTATCGGATGTCACCCAATCGGCCAGCGGCGTAAAGCCCGCAGCGGCAGATGATTGTGCCGCGCCATTTTCTAAAAACAGCGCCACACTGCCCGGCGGTGGATCTTTGGCGATGCGATCAACCGCGGTTGGGTCGCTCACCTTAATCGCGTTAAGACGCAAGCCCAGCGCGGATTCCAGCGCATCTTCCCAGCCCGCTTTAACCTTAATTTGCTGCCATAAACGTGGCGCTTTTTCGAGATTGTATTTCGAGAGCCACATGGCAAGACGATTGTTGTTATCCATCTTCGCTTGCTGATTTTGTAGCGCGAGCAATGCGGCCTCAATGCGCGCCAGCTCGCGCGTCACGTTGCCAATCGCTTCCACCGAGCGCTTACGTGCTGCGTCGTGCTCGACTAAATTCCGCTCGGCTTCAATAATTTTTTCTTCGGTACTTTGCAACGTGATCGCGAGCTCTTCACGCTCGGCGTCGACGCGCGCGATTTCACCTTCATCGGGCACCACGAGCGCCATGTTTTCGGTGGTGAGGCGCATCTTGCGCTGCTCGAGCTGCGAGAGAATTTTCAGCGCGCTGGATTCGCGTGCCTCTTCCAGCGCTTGGCCAGATTCAGCCTCACGCACCGTGTTTTCGGCGGCACGCGTGGCGTTCAAGGCGTCCCGCACTTTTTCCTCAAACGTTGGCACTTCGATCCGTAGCGCTTCCGCGCGCGCGCGCGCTTCGCCAACACGGTCGATCCCGCTCGCAAGCTCGCGATGCCAGCGATCTAGCTCGGTGGCCGTGCCTTCGCGATTTAGCTCTACCTCGGCGACTTGCTGCACCATGGCACCAATCTGCACGGTTAAGCGCCGACGGTTTTCAGATAAATAACTAATCTCTTGCTCAAGCTGCACCACGGACGAATTCGCTTCAAACATCGAAGCCTGTGCGGTCGTTAACTGGTCGGTCTCGGTGTAGTGATCTTGGCGCAATTTATCAAGCTGGGCTTCGACTTCGCGAAGTTTTGCGGTCTCGCCTTCAAAGCCGGTTTCGGTTTTGGTGATTTCGTTGGCATAGCGCGCGCGCGATGCGGTGGCCTCGCGCTGCTTGGTGAAAGCCCACAGATTTTCGTTGAGCTTGAGCTCGTTATGCAGGCCATGGTAGCGCGCGGCCACTTCGGCTTGGCCGGTTAATTTTTCAACTTGTTTGTTTAGCTCACTGCGAATATCGTCAACGCGGTTTAAGTTTTCTTTCGCGTCTTCCAATCGCGATTCAGTCTCGCGGCGACGTTCACGGTATTTAGAAACGCCCGCCACTTCTTCCAAAAACACCCGTAGTTCCTCAGGCTTAGACGTAATCACGCGTGAAATCATGCCCTGCTCGATGATCGCGTAAGCTCGCGGCCCCAAGCCCGTGCCAAGAAAAACATCGGTAATATCGCGCCGACGCACATGCTGGCCGTTGATGAAATAATCCGACGTGCCATCACGTGAGAGCAAGCGCTTAACGGAGAGCTCGGCGTATTGCCCCCATTGCCCGCCAATGCGGCCCAGTGAATTATCAAAGACCAGCTCAACGCTCGCGCGCGCGACCGGCTTACGCTGGGTCGAGCCGTTAAAAATCACGTCTTCCATTTTTTCGCCGCGCAGATTTTTGGCCGATGATTCGCCAAGCACCCAGCGCACCGCGTCAATCACGTTCGATTTGCCGCAGCCGTTTGGCCCCACCACACCGACTAATTGCCCCGGCACCGAGATCACGGTGGGGTCAACAAAGGACTTAAATCCTGCTAGTTTTACTTGGGTTAACCGCACGCAAATTCCTCAACAGTCAGCCTGAATAGTCAAAGCCCGCCAATCCCGGCGGGCTTCATGAAATACAATAGCGAATTCTAGCCGAATGACTCATCAAAATCCTATGACCCCACCGCGCAAACCAGAATCAGCATCAAGAACCACCGCTAAGCCCTTGACGCAAAAGAGCGACACCAAGAATTTAACCCAACTTGGCAACGCGCCAACAGCCCAGCCCACCAAGGCGCTGGAATCCTTCCCGAACCCGGCCCCACATCGTGATTTTTTAATCCACATGCAGATACCGGAATTCACCTGCCTCTGCCCCAAAACCGGCCAGCCCGATTTCGCCACGATTTATCTCGACTACATCGCCGATAAAAAATGCGTAGAACTCAAAAGCTTAAAGCTCTACATCTGGTCGTTTCGTAATGAAGGGAAATTTCACGAGGCGGTGACCAATGAAATTTTGGATGATATTGTTGGCCTCACCAACCCACGCTTTGCGAGAGTGACGGCGAAGTTTTGGGTACGTGGCGGGATCTTTACAACCGTGGTGGCCGAGCATCGCATGAAAGGCTGGAAAGGCGCGCCAGTATTGACGTTTGGCGGGTTTGGCGACGAATCAACTGTCACCGAGAAGCACTAATTTAGCGCGACACAATTTGCAAATCGCTGGGTTTGCCCCTTCTCCCGAGGGGAAACAAATGGGCCGGGATGAGGGAAAAGCATCAAGCTCTCACCCAAGCGTGAAAATCCATCAAGCTTCCTCATACCCCTTCACCAATCGACTCACCGTCGTGTAATGCACTCCGAAGTAATCCGCAATCGAAGCCATCGTGTGGTGACCCGACAAAAACGCCATCGCAATCGCCTCGTTACGCTCATACGCACCCGCGTATTCGGCAAGCTCACGCGCCATGGCACGGCGTTGCGCGCGCGGAATTTCAGCAAGGCTGGGCTTTTTCGCCGACTCGATCTCCATTTTCTGGATGAAACTTTCGCTACCCAAAAATATCTGCCCTTTCAAGGCATCCCAAACGCTTGGCAAGCCTCGACCCTCATGTACAAAGGCCGCATATTTGGCCATCGCCCGCGCGCGTTGCGCGCTAAATTGCGCGAGGACAAAATCCGTGTTCAACCAAGCCGGCTTAGCCTCCAATCCACACGTCGCGCGGTAGCTCGACCACGGCCATTGCTCTACACGCCGCACCATCTTTGCGCGTAGCGGGTTGAGGACAACATAGCGGGCGAGTTCGAGGAGATAACACTCCTTCTCAACCAAGATTGCCTTAAAGCGGCCTTGAAATACGTGCCCTCCCCGAGCGTGCGCGCGATTGAAGCTCTGGGTGTAAACGCCATTGAGTTGTCGCATCCCCTTGGAGAGATTGGCATCCGGCGTTTCGATGACGATGTGGTAGTGGTTAGTCATCAGGCAGTAAGCGTGGCAAACCCAATTGAAGCGCACACAAACTTGGCCGAGTACGGCAAGCCAAGCGCTGCGGTCGTCGTCAGAAAGGTAGATGTCCTCGCGGCCATCACCACGTGAGGTGACGTGATAAAGCGCACCGGGGAATTCGAGTCGGAGGGGTCTGGCCATGATTGCCTGCTATTTTCGGGGGAGAGCGGAAGGATAGCATGGGTTGTATGATATTGAAAGACCTGACCCAATACTGTTCGTTTAACGAATAATCCCAAAAGTATTCATCGCCGTAAGTGGCATTGGCTCAAGAATCACTGGTGTCGAATCACAAGGCTTGCTTGGTTTGCGCGGTCGCCTGAAACCATCATGTGGCGAATGCCGCTTCTTCACCTCGCGCGGACGTGATTGATTGCGACTACTCACGCAGTGCAGTTTTGATCCTGCGGCCAGCACACTAGCGAACCAGCGCGCGCGTTTTCTCGGTTGCGCTGGGGGAAAAATCCCCAGAATGGGGTTGTGTGCGACGAATAAGTTCTACATGCGCGGTAAACGACAAACTTCGCGCTCGTGTCCGGTCGCTATCCGCCGCGCGGTGCATGAGCCAGCAGGTTGCATAGTGCGCCAGCACCCAGCCAAAAAACTCCTGCCGCACCCCCTCCGGTGTCTTGCTGCGAAACACCCGGCGGCTTTGTCGCAAGTGCGTTTTCAACTCATCGAACACCCCCTCCACCTCCCAGCGCTCGTGATAAAGCTGCGCCAAAGCCAAGGCGGGTGCCATCTTCGGGTCGAGTAAGGTCGTGAGTAGCCGGAAACGCACTTGCTCACCGTTTGCGTTTGTAACGCCGTACTCAATCACCCGCACTACGATCTCGTTCTCGCGAGAGCGCCGTGCTGCCACGTTTGGGTAAATTGCTGACAGGTAAGAGCCATCGGGAAGCGCCTTAACCACCGGCAGTTGTCTACTACTCGGGATGCGCCAGAGCAACTGCGCGCCGGTATCGCTGGCGGCTTTCCAGTGCTGGTAGCCATTAAACCCACGATCCGCCAACACCAGCATGTCGGGTGTCATCCGCTTGAGTAGCGGTTCGCAAATAGTCCACTCGGCGGTGCGGTACGCACCCAGATTCGCGCCAAGAATGGCGTGGCTCTCGCATTCGATGAGGATAGCGCACTGCGCTTGCGGGTAGGCGGCATGGCCTGTTCGGCTGCCGGGGTAGCCAAATTCGGCGGCATTCTTTGCCTCGTCGGCCACTTCAAAATTGCTGCCGTCGATGGCGACGACACGTAGGCCTGCGAAGAAGGCGTGGGGGTGCAACTTACGCTCGGCGAGCGGGAGGCAGACCCGTTGGTGCAGCGTTTGAAGCGGGCTTACGCCAATCTTTGCGCGTGCGACGGCGATGGAGGATTTGGCAATAGTTGGCGCGGCCGTGCCGCCGCGCTTCCACGCGAGTCCCTCGGCAATAGCGGAGTACACGGATGCATACGCTGACTCCGGGTAAAAGCTCAGCGCCATGCAGTAATAGACGGTGACAACGGCAGGCAGGCTGCGGGTGCGCTGGCTGTTTACGCCGTGATGATCGAGGATTTCTTCGATGAGCGGCGCGGGGTAGATGCGCGCCAAAAGACTGGCGCTAATGTAGTCCGTGAGCCGGGCTCCGACTCCCAACACCGCTTTGGTTCGCGCCATGATCGCTCCTTGAGGGATGATGGCGGTAATATAACAAAAAAATCGTTAAGCGAACAGTATTGAGACCTGACCCCTTCCGTTTTGTGTTGAAAGACCTGACCCCTTCCGTTTTGTGACCCCTTCCGTTCAATAAACCACTACTGAACCAGATATGACTCAAGCAGCTTTCGCTTTTTAGCGCATCGCACCTCGGCCCAACAACCCACGTAGCGATATGGCTGCGCCCCCTCGACTGTAATCGTTACTTGAAACGGCTTACCAAGCATAATCGTGTGAACGTAAGTGGCGAATGACTCTGCGAAATCGTCACTAGGATTCGTGGATGAATATAGCGTGGGAAAGTCGGTCTTTGCCAAGTTCGAATAAGTGTCACGCATCTGATCGCCGGTCAGCTTTGCACCAAAGTAGTACACCACGTCCTTTCGCTGAGAAAATTCAGAACCTATTCTTGGCTCAAAGCGACCAGCCACCGACCTAGTCCAAGAGCTTCTTAGAAAGCTGTACTCGCTTACATTTACCTCTTTGGGCTGAGAATTCCAAGAAGGATGAATCTTACGTCCGATTGAGAAGACATGCCCCATTTCGTGCAAAGCAATAAATTGAATCGCATTTTGAACGGTATCGTTTGCCGGGTCCTCGATTTTGGCAATTAGCTTTGCTATCTTTGAAGTTTTGAAAGGTGTGTTTTCTCTCCATGTGATCCAATCGTTCGCCTTGCGTTGAATGAGCACCAACGGATCGAGAACAATAAAGCCTGCGACAGCCCTGCCGTTAGCATCTCGAATTTCATCGGTATATCCTGTGCCGCCGATGTCTTCGACAAAATAAATCCCTGCCAAGGTTGGTGAGATCAGTTTCCTAACCAATTCAGGCATTGCCATGACAGCGGAGCGTGCATCGTTTAAGAATGCAGCATTGATATCGGAAATTCGCGGTCTATTTGGCAATCCATTTTTGATTGTGTCGAGTCGAATGTAATCAAGTAGCTCTGGGGGAGCTATTGCAATTCGCTCCGTAAGAGGCTTCCTTAGCGCCTCCTGCCAATACGACAACTTCGCAGCAGGGTGGCTGGCCATAGCCTTTGTGGCGCACTCAACATATGCGTTGGCGCATTTCGGCTCTGCGGCACTTGAAACTTGCATCAGTTGCAGTCCGATGAAGACATAGGAACCGAAACTTTTCATCAACGGCCTCTCATAGGTAGGTCATTTTTTCATACGCTTAGTACAAGATTTTATAGCAGATCGCCTAAAGTGGATTATTGAAACTCACCTCGCCCTGCAATTGAAGCGTACACAAACCTGCCCGAGTACGGCTAGCCACGCGTTGCGGTCGTCGTCGGAAAGGTAGATGTCCTCGCGGCCATCACCGCGCGAGGTGATGTGGTAGAGCGCACCGGGGAATTCGAGTCGGAGGGGTCTGGCCATGATTGGCGGCGATTTTTAGTTAGGAAGGTTGAGCATAGCATGGGGAGATATGATAATTAAAGACTTGACCCTTGCCGTGCTTGCCGTGATTGCTACACCCTCTGCGGCCGATCACTAGGCGCATTGTGCAAGCCAATCCGCCAGATTTCCGGGCCCACTTCCACCTGCCAGCGCGATCGCGCTGGCGACGGCGTTAGGTGTCGGACATACAACTTTGATCGCATCGATCAAATCCGCTCCCAGCGCCAAGCAGGCGGGGCTGATTATGGATCGCTTGCTGATCTCAACGATCTCGTTCGCACGGGCCTCCATTTCAGGATTCGCGAACACCCAGGTCGGGGCCCAAGTCGAACTCGCTGATACCCGTTGCGACTTCATGAGGATAACCAACAACTCCAGATAAATAGCGCGAGCCACTTGGCCCAGCACGTAGAGACGCCTGTCTTGGTCTGTATTCCAGGCCGCCACCTTGAAGAAGTAGACCTGGTCGTCGCCCATCCCGTCGAGAAATCCTTCGGTCGCACCGTCGTAGTAGGACAGTGCAAGCACTTTGGGAGCTGCTGTGTGCATCGGGGTCATGTGCATCGCATGTGCATCGGGGTCACGCATGTGCATCGGGGTCAGGTCTTTTATCGCATGTGCATCGGGGTCATGCATTGCATGCATTGGGGTCAGGTCTTTTATTATCAGCATGCATCGGGGTCAGGTCTTTTATTATCACATTTTTTCCACTCCACATCTCGATACCCTTTCATCAATCGCTTCACTACTATGTAATCTACCCCAATAAAAAGCGCTCTAGCAAGGCCACCCCCGCCCAATGTCTCGATCATTCCAAGCTTACGATTTTTGTCAGCTTGTCTGCACAGTCAGCGGCCAAACCGCGCGTCCTTATTGGCTTTCCGGGCGGTTCGTCAAGTGCTGTCGCGCTGAATTGAGACCAGCGCTTTGCTGCGTGCGCGTAAAATGTCATTTTCTGATCTCGCGATGCAATACGATGATGCTGCGCGTTGCACCACGTTATGGCGTTGAAAGTGTAGCATCTGGCCTGTTCGCTTTGATGGCACACGAACAAGACTTGCTGTCGGCTCAGTCTGGCTTTTCGCACGGGCAGCACGTCACGGGCGCACAGTTGCCCTGATACGCACTTTCACTACGGGAGAATAATCTTGCTCAATATCTTTGATGCCCTCATCCCTCAGCGCTATTGGGCGTGGCTGTGCTGCGGCCTGCTTGCGAGCGCGACCGCGATAATGGGTGTGACGTTTACCCCCTTTTGGTTCATCCCCGCCGCCGCATTCACCGCCCTCACCCTTGTGGGTCTCGTCGATTTTTCGCAGGATCGCCAGGCGATTCGCCGCAATTACCCCGTGCTATCTCACTTCCGTTTTTTCTTCGAATTCATCCGCCCCGAAATTCGCCAATACTTTATCGAGGCCGATACCGAGGAGCTACCCTTCTCACGCGCGCAGCGCTCCATTGTTTACCAACGCGCCAAGCACGCCCCTGATAAACGCCCTTTCGGCACGCAGCTTAATGTGTATGAGCCGCAGTACGAGTGGATCAACCACTCCATTGCGCCCACCGATATTGCTGACCATAATTTCCGCATCAAGATCGGCAACGCCGCCTGCAAAGCGCCCTACTCGGCGAGCGTATTTAATATCTCGGCGATGAGCTTTGGGGCGCTATCGGCGAATGCGATTTTGTCGCTCAACGCGGGGGCCAAGCGCGGCGGGTTTTATCACGATACGGGTGAAGGCTCGATCTCGCGGCATCATCGCGGCGTGGGTGACGCTGACGGCAACATCGCGGGTGGCGACTTGGTGTGGGAAATCGGCAGCGGCTATTTCGGCTGCCGCACGCAAGACGGCAAATTTGACCCCGCAAAATTCGCTGAAAACGCGCGCGGCGAGCAAGTGAAAATGATCGAGATAAAGCTCTCGCAAGGTGCTAAACCGGGCCACGGTGGCGTACTACCGGGCGCCAAGGTAACGCTGGAGATCGCCGAAGCACGCGGGGTTCCAGCCGGTGTCGATTGTGTTTCGCCGGCACGGCACTCGGCTTTTTCGACCCCCACTGAGCTACTGCAATTCGTGCAAACGCTGCGTGATTTATCGGGCGGCAAGCCCGTTGGCATCAAGCTCGCCATCGGCCACCCGTGGGAATGGTTCGGTATTGTGAAGGCGATGCTGGCTACAAAAATTACGCCGGATTTCATCGTCGTCGATGGCGGCGAAGGGGGCACCGGTGCAGCACCACTAGAATTCACCGATCACGTGGGCGCACCGTTGCGCGAGGCGCTCATGCTGGTACACAACACGCTCGTGGGCGTGGATTTGCGCGATCAGATTCGCATCGGTGCATCGGGCAAGATCGTCACCGCGTTCGACATCGCGCGCACCTTAGCGCTCGGGGCCGATTGGTGTAACTCGGCGCGCGGCTTCATGTTTGCATTAGGGTGCCTGCAAGCGCAGACCTGCCACACAGGCCACTGCCCAACCGGAGTCACCACGCAAGACCCGAAACGTATGCGTGCGCTGGTGGTGCCGGATAAAACCGAGCGCGTGTTTCAGTTTCATCAGAACACCGTGATTGCATTGAAAGAATTACTCGCCGCAGCGGGATTAAATCACCCAGATGAGCTAGGCCCCGAGCACGTGATACGCCGCGTGTCATCCACCGAGGTGCGCTCGCTCGCCGCATTACACACATGGGCGAAACGTGGGGAGTTGCTCACGGGGTTACCCGATCATCCGGTCTTCAAAGTATTTTGGGATGTGGCGCGCGCTGATTCGTTTGCCGCTCCTGCCAATGTATTGAGCACGCGCACGAGCAAGGGCGAATGACGGTG
>JAYVGG010000030.1:0-28137 GCA_043772475.1 Burkholderiales bacterium | reverse complement strand
TGGGAAGGGGGAGCTTCAAATTGAGTTGGTAGACTTCACAGAACCCCATCCCCCGCCTTCCCCTTGCAGGGGAAGGGGCTAGACCGCAGCGCGCAAGATTGGCGCGTTGACGCAGATAGTTAATGCACTATTGATATGGAAATAGAATAAAGTGAGGGCAACGCTCAACATCACCGAACGCCCCGCCAATGCTAGACTTTCGTCCTTCATTCCATCTCAAACTGCGCCGCTAACGTGCCCACTATGACAACACCCACCGCCAGCTCACCCGTAACGCTTCGCGAAATCACCGACACCAATCGCGCCGACATCATCGCGTTTTCCGTACAACCACACCAAGATGGCCTCGTTGCGCCGAACAGCCGCTCACTCTCCCAAGCGAGCGAGCACGCCTATGCGTGGTGCCGCGCAATCTATGCCGACGACACACCAGTCGGCTTCGCGATGCTCGAAGATTGGTCGCTCGCCAAAGGTGCCGAGCCCGAGCTCTATCACGGCGAGCCCTTCGTAGGTCTGTGGCGCTTAATGATCGACGCACGCTATCAAGGCAATGGCTTCGGCAAACGCGCCATGGAGCTCTTGATCGCGCACGCGAAGGCGAGGCCGGGCGTGACGAACATGGTGCTCTCCTACGTGCCTAAGTCTGGTAACCCGGAAGGGTTTTATAAGAAATTTGATTTCGCCCGTACGGGCGAAGATGTGGATGGGGAGATTGTGATGATTCGGGGTTTGGGGTGAGGGTCAAGGGTGCCCTGCCCCGCGTTAGGCATTTGCGATGGTGCTGTCCAGCCTTACTGGGATTTACGCTACTCGCGCTGTCCTCAGGCGCGATGGCCATCCACAAATGCACGTCAAAAAACGGCCAAGTTTCCTATAGTGACACCCCTTGTCCCGCCGGCGCCGCTGCGGCGCGCTTCGGTGGGGACGACGCGGATGTGGGTGGTACTGCGGCGAGCGTAGAGTATTACGACATCGCTTCGCCGGGCGTCGCAGCTGCCCACGCCACGTGGAACGTTAGCTACGAATACACCACACGCGTGGAGCGCGGACAGTGCCGTATCGCATCCGTTAGCACCACGCTAGTTGGGCAGATCCGTATGCCGAGATGGACAGCCACACAAGGCTCACCGGCCGCGTTGCGCGCGAAATGGGATCGTTACGTTTCAGCGTTAAAAGTACACGAAGATGGACACATCGCGATTGGCCGCCGCTTCGAGAAAGCCGCGCGCCGTGCGATTGAATCGCTGCCCGCCATGTCTGGCTGTGGTCAATTTTCAACCCTCGCCAAGCAGCGGTTTGATGAAACGCTGGAACGTTATCGCGCCATCGAAAAAGACTATGACATCTCAACAGGTGGCGGTAGGACGCAGGGCGCTGTGTTTTGATTGGCGACGCATTGCGTAGCTGTTGAAGCGGTTTCCCTCACTGTGCCAGCGCCGAAGTTTTCACTGCGCACGACGCAAACACCGCGAGGACGCAAAGATATACATTACAATAATGTATATCTTTCCTCTGGAGAACACCATGCAAGTTGCAAAGTGGGGTAATAGCCTAGCCATTCGCCTGCCTGCGGCTGTTGTTGAAGCGTTGACGCTTAAGGAGGGCGACGAGATTGAAATTCAGATCGCCGGTGCGCGCGCCTTTGACGTGAAGAGCCGGCCTACACCGCGCCAATTGCTCGCGCAACTAAGGAAATTTCGCGGCAGGCTACCTGCCGACTTTAAGTTTGATCGCCTAGAAGCGAATGAGCGTGCCTGAGCGATTCTTTGATACCAACGTTCTGCTCTACTTACTATCGGCGGACGAATCCAAAGCTGATCGCGCAGAGGAGGAATTGGGTGCAGGTGGTGTCATCAGCGTTCAAGTGCTCAATGAGTTTGCGTCAGTCGCCTCGCGAAAGCAGAAGATGTCGCTAGCAGAAATACGCGAGGTACTTGCCCCGATCAGGGCCCTGTGCAAGGTCGTACCGATCACCGAGGAGACCCACGAAAAAGGGCTAACGCTCGCCGACAAATACAGGCTCTCACTCTACGACGCAATGATCGTTGCCTCAGCGCTGCTTTCCGGATGCGATACGGTATTGTCAGAGGATATGCAAGATGGCCAGATTTTTGAGGGCGGATTAAAAGTCCGAAACCCATTTCGCTGAAACGTGTTGATAAAGCCATTGAGAATGGTTCGATTGCGCGCCCAAGGCTTCGCTGCTAATCTGTGCCCGGGCGCATCAGGCGGTGAGAGCGGTGCCTTGTGTGACAGTGCGCCAAAACGTGATTCTGTTATGTGTGGATATCCAGCAAGGTCATCATGAAACTTTTTGATTACAATAAAATTTTTCGTATTTTCACTGAAATGCTAGGGCGCAACGCGGGATGCTATGCGGATGGCGTGCTCCCTGAATTGAGTTAGCCATCATGGACGAAATCACGTCGCTGAACTGCAACCGCTGTGGCCGTACAAAACACACGCTGCGCTATCACGGACAGACCACCGACCAATCGAAGCTCATCGGCAAAACGGGTATTGTCTTTAGTCACGGTCAAGGCTACTGGCTGTACGAATGCAATGGCTGCCTGCATGTGCAACTTGGACGGTGTCAATGGAGTACCGAGGAATCGCTATCGTGGCAAGAGGACACTGAATGGTTTCCACACCGCATCGTTAGAAATCCTCCAAGTTGGCTCAGACAGCTCGACCATGAAATCCGCGACCTACTCACCGAAGTCTACGCATCTCTCAACAGTGGGCTCCTCGCGCTTCCTCTAATGGGGGTGCGCGCGGCAATAGACGTATTTATCCGCTCCAAAGTTGGTGACAAAGGCGATTTTCAGAAGGGGTTGGTCGCTCTGCAGGCGTTAGGCTCATTGAGTCCACAGCAAATGCGCTACCTAAAACCCGTCATCGATGCTGGGCATGCTTCGGTTCATAGAGGCTTCGTCCCAACCGAGGCAGAGCTTCTAATCGCAGTTGATGTTCTGGAACATCTGTTAATGCCGAGCGTCATGGCGCAATCGGTGTTAGCGCTCGAAGCGGCTACCCCTACAAGGCAGCGCTAGTGATGGCTAACATGTCAGTCAACCTGACACTCAACGGCTTCCAGGCACTTGGCTTGTGCCTCGTTCCAGCAACGCCGTTGTGCGCCGGTCACCTCCAACGTTACCCGCTACCAACTTGATCAACGAGCGAGCGCCGCTCCCTACGCGCGATGGCAGGAGCCTGTGTACCCATGCGCTAGGCGACTTGCGCCTGCGTAAGCCCAGCATCTTGGCGCTCTTTGAGCAAGGCATCGAGTAGCACACCATCCTCGCGCTCGATGCGTTCGACTTCGACGCAGCAATTTCTTGAATAACGGGTCATGCGTTTGCACCTTTGATTCCTTTGATCCGCCAAACCCCAATACCGGCGCGCTTTTCCAGCCGATGCGTGAATTCGTACGTCACGTTGCCACCGCCAGCCCGCGCGGAATTTTGCACAGCGTCGCCATCGCGTGGCGCTTGAGCGCGTCCGAGTGCCCGATAGCCAGCACCGACTGCTCGCGCAGCGCAGCCACAATGCGGCTATCCGATTGAAACAGTGGTGTCACCCACCGGCTAATTTGTTGAAGCCCTTTCACATCCGGCCGTCTGGTGGCATCGAACGCAGCCAATGCGCCCGCAACTGAGCCATGCTCGCCAAGTGAACTAGCGAGACTCCACGCGTCTAGCAGCGCCATACTCGCGCCCAGACCAAGCTGTGGGCTCATCGCGTGGGCGGCATCACCGATCAGGACGATGCGCTTCTCGACGTAGCGGTGTGTTTCGACATCGCGAAACGTGTAGGGCAACAGTTTGGGAGGCGTTGTTTGCTCGCGCACTAAATCCCATAGCGGTGGGTGTATGTCTTTGATTCGAGCGAGCCACTGATCCGCGCTCACCCCCGCACCACTTAGTGCTGCCGCATTAACGCTCATCGCGATATTCAATCGGCTGGCATCCCCTGTTTTTGCGATGCCGATGGGCCAGGTCGATACGTGTGCTTGCCCGTGAAAGCGCTGCATCACACCGCGGCGAAATGCGGGGTCTTCACTATCTAATACGCAGACGATTGCGGCACTGCTTGAGCCACGATCCACGCGAACGAGTTCAGGGCAGCTCGCGCGGGCGGTCGAGCGCGCACCGTCGGCGGCCACGATTAAGTCGAACGACCCCACGGCATCGCCCGCTGTCGTTGTGACGATGCCCGTTTCCGGGTCAACACGCGCGATGCCGGTTGACCATCGCGTGCCGCTGCCGGCTGCCTGCCGCAGTACCCGAATCAGCGCCTCGCGTTGAATGCCGCAAGCTGGCGTGGTGCCAACGCCTTGCGGGTAGTCAAGACGCACAGCGCGATTGCTGGCAGCGAACACGGCGCTAATGTGATTGACGGGCTCGCCAAGCGCACAGATCTCTTGGTCAAAGTTGGCCGCGCGCAGCACCGCGAGCGCGGGCGGCTGTAAGAGAAGGCCCGCACCCGCTGGCGCATCGGCCTCACTTTGCTCAAAAGTCGTAACATCATGCCCCGCGCGCCGCAGGAAAAGCGTTGCCGCCGCGCCAGCGATACCGTTGCCGATAACAGCAATATTGAGTGCCGACGCTGACACGGGCTTTAGGCTTTTGTACGAGCGTCAGTCACCGCTTTCGCGTGCTTGTCCACCGCAATGAGGGTCGCGCGCAGGGGCAAGGTATCGGGTGTCTGAATATCGGAGGCGAGCCCCAATTTTTCGAGGAGCTTCACAAAGCCGAAGCCCAAGTCGATCTGCCCCGGATACAGGCCGTGCTTAGCGGACGCGGGGAACGCATGATGATTGTTATGCCAGCTCTCGCCCATAGAGGGAATCGCCGCCCACGGGACATTGTGAGCCTGCACGGCGCCGTTCTCAACATGCCAGCTTTGCGGCCCGTGTGAGTGACAGATGTAGCCCACAAACCAGTGCATCGACACGCCAACCGTTACCCGCACGCAGACACCCCAAACAAGCCACGGCAGTCCGCCCATCCAGTACAACGCAATCGCAAGCGGCACCTGATGCAGCATCCATGTTCGTTGCAAGAATTGATGAAATGGATCGTCGCCTATGCCGGGCCCGGGGTCAAAGCGCGGTGGGTTGGTTAGCGCGAGGCGACAGTGCAAACTCCAAAACGCGTCCTTGAGCATTCCTTGGCCATGCCGCAAATACGGGTGGCAATCCGGCTGACGCTGTGCCCAATCACGCAGATCGTGCGAATGCACAATCCAAAACGGCCCTTGCATCCCCACCAGCGTGCCGGACCACACAAGCAGGCGTTCTAGCCACAGTGGACATTTGAAGGTGCGGTGTATCAGTCTGCGGTGGAACCCTACCGAGTGGCCGGCACACATCGTAAGCTCTAGCAAGACAGTGCACGTTACGAGCGCGCCCCACGTGAAGTATTGCGGGGCAAATACGATCGCGCAGATCAACATCGACCCATTCCAAATCGAGCGCGCGGGATCCCAGTAGACCTTGCCTGCAGAGGGATTGTCGTCGGGCCCAATGAGAAGTGAATTGACTTTGTAAATGCCCGATGCAGAATCGTTATTGATGTTTAATTGCACGTTTGACTCTCTATCTGTTGTGCGCTACCCCGCCAAACCCCAATACCGGCGCGCCTTTCCAGCCGATGCGCCAACTAAACCCTTACTCCGCCACCGCCCCCGAAGCCTTCACCACCGCGCGCCACTTATCCGTCTCGGCCTTCACAAACGCGCCAAGCTGCGCGCTACTTCCCCCAATCGGGTCGGCTCCTTCCTGCACCATTTTCGCGATGATGGCAGGGTCGGCCAAGATTTCGTTCACGGCTTTATTGAGTTCGCTAATAATTTCTGGCGGTGTGCCTTTGGGCGCGAATAAACCGAACCATGAGCCTGCTTGAAATTCGGGGAAGCCGGATTCATGCACGGTGGGCACCATTGGTAGCGAGCGTGAGCGGGCGAGGCTGCTGACGGCAATCGCGTTTAATTTTCCGGCTTTGATATGGCCGATTACCGAGGGAATGGTGGCGAACATATATTGCACGCGGCCGGCGAGTAGATCAATCAATGCAACCGAGCCTTTGTAGGGCACGTGGGTGGCGTTGAATCCAGCCTTTTGCGCGAGTAGGTAGCTCGCGAGGTGGGACGATGTGCCGGTGCCAGTTGATGCGTAATTGGTCGCGGTGGGGTTGGCTTTTGCGTAGGTTTGTAATTCGTCGAGCGTCTTGATTTTGAGCTCTGGCGGCACCACGAGCACGTTCGGTACATCGGCGAATTGCACGATGGGGATTAAGTCTGTTTGTGGGTCGTAGGTGAGTGTTTTGTAGAGCGTGGAATTAATCGCCATCGGGCCTACCGAATTCACGATGAGTGTGTAGCCATCGGCGGGTGAGCGCACCACAAACTCGGTGCCGATATTACCGCCGCCACCCGGTTTATTTTCGACGATGAAGGATTGTTTGTATTTCTCAGCGAGGCGTTGGCCGATTAGGCGCGTGAGCGAATCCGTCGTGCCGCCGGGGGTGAAGGCGACGATGAGTTTGACCGGTTTGGTGGGGTAGGGCTGGGCGGTGGCGATTGTAGTGAGGGCGAGAACTGCGCTACCCAGCATGAGGCGACAGAAAATTTTGTTCAGCATGGTGGCTCCTGAAAAATGGGATCGTGCATTTCGCAAATTATCAACATCTGAATGCCCTATTTGGGTCGAGCACCGCGCGAAGCACTTCCCCCTTTTTTAAAGGGGGATTGAGGGGGATTTAACGGCGTGTCCGAATAGCGACGACCGAAAATCCTCCTCAATCCTCCTTTAAAAAGGAGGAAGTGCCATGCCTGATGCACACTTCGTTGTAGCACCGTGATGTGCCACAAAGTATATCGACAAATTCTAATCCCCTTAACCCTCCTTGACCGCCTTGACCGCCTCCATCGCCACACCCACGCGAGACTTGCTATGCTCTCGTACCGCCCAACCACGCCCGGACTCCCATGACCGCCAGCACCCATTTCGCACTCCAATCCATGCAGCCCTACTGCACCCCAGCCGAATGGAAAGCGCGTGTCGATCTCGCCGCGTGCTATCGCTTAGTCGATCTTTACGGCATGTCCGACATGATGGCGAACCACATCTCGGCGCGCGTGCCGGGCGAAGATAATGCCTTTCTCATCAACGCTTACGGCATGATGTATGAAGAAATCACCGCGTCTAGCCTCATCAAAATTGATCTCGAGGGCAACATTATTGCCAAGCCTGATTTCGGTGATTTGAATTACGGCATCAATAAAGCGGGCTACGTGATTCACAGCGCCATTCACCGCGCGCGCCACGAGATCGACTGCGTGATTCACACGCACACCTGGGCGGGTATGGCGGTGTCTTCGCTGGAATGCGGGCTCTTGCCGCTCACGCAGACGGCGATGCGCTTTCTAAAAATTTCTTATCACGACTACCAAGGTGTGGTGCTCGATGCGCGCGAGCAAGCCTCACTCTTGCAAGACATGGGCAACAACGAAGCCTGCATTTTGCGTAACCACGGCTTACTCGTCGCCGGGCGCTCGGTGGGCGAAGCGTTTAATTGGCTGCATCGTTTAGAGGTCTCGTGCCGCGCGCAGCTGGCGGCGATGGCGTGCAATAGCAAGCTCAATGCGGTGCCGCAAGCAGTGCTCGATGCGACCTACATGAATTACCAGCCGCAAACGCGCAGGCCTTATGGCCTGATGGAGTGGCCAGCACTGTTGCGAAAGCTTGATCGATTAGATCCATCGTATAAATTGTGATGCCTTAAGTGTCTTTAGTGCCTGAACCCCGCGTGGTTATTGGTGTTTCACGGCAGTCGTTATTTTTTCGCCATCGTAAAAGCCGTGTTTTGTTGCCCTAGATCGTCATCAGCGCAGAGTGAATTGCGTTATATTTCGAGCAACTTTTGACCCTTAATCTTCTCAGGAGTTTTTCCATGAAATCATCCATCACCCGCCGCCATTTCCTCGAAGCCGCCGCCGCATCGGGCGTCGCACTTTCGCTCCCCCTCACGCTGCACGCGCAGAGCACTTGGCCTAGCAAACAAATCCGCTTAGTGGTTCCCTTCGCGCCCGGTGGCACATCCGAAATCGTCGCCCGCACGGTGGCCGCCGAGCTCACCAAGCAGCTCGGCCAATCGGTATTTGTCGATAACAAACCCGGTGGTGCCGGTGTGATCGCGATGCAGGAAGTCGCGAAATCAGCGCCCGATGGCCATACCTTAATACTCGGCCACGTCGGCACGCTCGCGGTGAATCCGTACATGCTTGCCAATCAGCCCTACGACGTGAACAAAGATTTCACGCCCATCACCATGCTCGCCAAAGTGCCGAACATGTTTGTGATTCATAAAGATGTACCGGCTAAAGATTTCAAAGAGTTTGTCGCCTACGTGAAAGCCAACCCCGGCATGGTGAACTACGGCTCGGCGGGCAACGCGAGCGCTGGGCACCTCGCCATGGAGTACCTAAAGCTCGTCACCGGCATGGATATGCAGCACATCGCCTACAAGGGCACCGGCCCGCAGCTAACCGACTTACTCGCCGGCCGCACGCAGGCTTCATCGGCTGGCTTGCCCGCTCTTGCCGCGCACATTAAATCGGGCAACCTACGCGCGATTGCAGTCGGCACGCAGCAGCGCGTGGCGAGCTTGCCGGATGTGCCGACGGTGTCCGAAATGGGCTACAAAGATTTTGAAACCTCGCAGTGGTACGGCCTGATTGCCCCTGCGGCAACACCCGCCGAAATCGTCAAGCGCTTGCATGAAGAAGTCGTGAAAGCGATGAAGGCCAACGCGGTCACGGAGCGTTTCGCGCAAGATAGCGCGGTAGGGGGTGGCAGCACGCCGGCCGAGTTTGCGGCCTTTATTGCCAACGAGCAGCGCGTCTGGAAAGACATCGTCAAACGCGCCAACATCAAAGCAAGTTAAGGTGATTGATGTTTTAGTGATTGGTGGTGGTAACGCGGCACTCTGTGCTGCCCTCATGGCGCGCGAGGCGGGTGCGTCCGTCATGCTACTCGAAAGCGCGCCACGCGAATGGCGTGGCGGAAACTCGATCCACACGCGCAATATCCGCTCGATGCACAACGCACCCGAAGACGTGCTCACCGAAGCCTATCCGGAAGAAGAGTATTGGCAAGACCTTAAAAAAGTCACCGCCGGTAAAACCGACGAAGCCTTAGCAAGGCTCTCGATTCGCCACACTGCCGATTGCCGCCCGTGGATGCAAAAGCACGGCGTGCGCTTTCAGCCCTCGCTCTCGGGCACGCTGCATCTCTCACGCACCAATGCGTTTTTCATGGGTGGCGGCAAGGCGCTGGTGAATGCGTATTACCGCAGTGCTGAAAAATTAGGCGTGCAGATTCGCTACGAGGCGAGTGTCGATGCAATAGAACTTGAAGACGGAAAATTTATCGCAGCCCGCTTAGGCCGCGAGCGCATCACAGCACGCGCTTGTGTGATGGCCGCCGGTGGCTTTGAATCAAATCGCGAATGGCTACGCGAAACCTGGGGGCAAAACGATCTCGGCGAATGGCCGGCAGATCGGTTCTTAATTCGCGGCACCAAATACAATCAAGGGGTGTTGCTGAAATTTTTAATTGCCGCTGGCGCCGATAAAATCGGCGAAGAAAATCAATCGCACTGTGTGGCCGTCGATGCCCGCTCGCCACTTTACGATGGCGGTATTTGCACCCGCATAGATTGCGTGTCGCTCGGCGTGGTGGTGAATAAATACGCGCAACGTTTTTACGACGAAGGCGAAGATTTTTGGCCCAAGCGTTATGCGATTTGGGGCCGCCTCGTTGCACTTCAGCCGGGGCAGGTGGGCTACTCGATTATTGATGCCAAATCGGTCGGGCGCTTTATGCCGCCTGTGTTTCCGGGCACCGAGGCTTCAAGTATTGGCGAGCTCGCAACCAAACTCGGTCTCGACCCCGCCGCGTTGACGCAAACAATTAACGACTTCAACGCCGCCTGCCAACCCGGCACCTTCGACCACACCACGCTGGACGACTGCGCCACCGCAAACCTCACCCCCGCCAAAACCCACTGGGCGCGGCCCATTGATACCGCGCCGTTTTTTGGCTACCCCTTGCAGCCGGGCATCACCTTCACCTACTTGAGCTTAAAGTCAGATCAAAATGCGTCGGTATTTTTTAGCGGAAAAAAAAGTGAAAACCTTTTTGTCGCTGGCGAAATGATGGCCGGCAATGTGCTCGGCCAAGGCTACACCGCCGGCGTTGGTATGGCGATAGGCACCGCCTTCGGGCGCATTGCGGGTGTTTCTGCTGCGCGCGCCGCACAAACGAAAAGCGCACATGTCTAACGTCGTCATCCCCATCTTCCAACTTACCGCGCCCGAGAGCGAGGTCGCACGGCAAATGCAAATCTGCAATGCCTGCCGCTACTGCGAAGGTTTTTGCGCCGTCTTCCCCGCGATGACTCGCAGACTCGATTTTCAAAAAGCCGATATTCATTATTTAGCGAATCTCTGCCACAACTGTGGGGCTTGCCTGCATTCGTGCCAGTACGCGCCGCCGCACGAATTCGCCGTCAGCATCCCCAAAGCACTCGCACAGGTACGCGTGCAAACCTACGCCGACTACGCGTGGCCACCCGCACTCGGAGCGCTCTATCGCAACAACGGACTCACGCTATCCCTAGCATTGGCGGGCGGTTTGGGGCTGTTCCTCATTCTCGCCATCGTCGTCAAAGGTGGCCTCTTAAGTGCCGCACCCGGTGGTAATTTTTACAGCGTCTTCCCGCATGGCCTCATGGTGTGGATGTTCGCACCGATATTTTTGTTTGCGGTACTAGCGCTCGCGATTGGCGTGACCAAATTTTGGCGCGATGTCTCGCCGGGATCTGCATCCGGTGCAGCGCTTGCCGAAACCACGCTCGATACGCTACGCCTAAAGTACCTCGACGGTGGCCACGGCGAAGGCTGCAATAACGAAGACGATGCGTTTAGCCACTCACGTCGCCTCTTTCACCACGTTACGTTTTATGGCTTCATGCTCTGCTTTGCCGCCACCAGCGTCGCCACGATCTACCATTACGCTTTCGGCTGGGTGGCACCTTACGATTACGCGAGCTTGCCGAAGTTACTCGGCATCACAGGCGGCATCGGTCTCTTGATTGGCCCTGCCGGATTATTCTGGCTCAATCTCAAACGCGATCCGCAGCACGGCGATACCGCACAGCGGCCGATGGATCGTGGTTTTATCGCGCTCTTGTTTTTAGTCAGCGCAACGGGGCTTCTACTGATGCTGGGTAAAAATTCCCCCGCATTGGCGCTGCTACTCGCGATTCACCTAGGCGCGGTGATGGCCTTTTTCGCCACCATGCCCTACGGCAAATTTGCTCACGGCGTATACCGCGTGGCGGCCTTGCTCAAATACGCGATTGAGCGGCGTAAACCGAGTGGGCTGAAAAACGCATCGGATTAACCGCATAATGTGGGCTCAAAAAAATAACAAGTTTTTTCGCGCGCGTATTCATCCAAAAATAGGTCACGTATTTTGTTTAAAAAATTTCTGGTAGCCATTGCTTCTATTACATCATTGAGCGTCTCTGCGGCCCCCGCCGCAACCCCGGTTGATCCCGAAATGCACGCTTGGTGCAATAGCGTCACGCTCGCGATTCCGCAAATTAAATTAAAGCCCTGTATCGCCGCACAACTCACGCCCGTAAACGTAAAGAGTGTGCAAGGCCGCCAGATTATGCTGCGCGAGTTTAAGTCCACCAAGCCAAAACCCGCGCGGATACTGGTGATTGGCGGCATTCATGGGGATGAATTAACGGCGGTTTCGATTGTTTTTCGCTGGCTGGAGACCCTGCAAAAGCCGAACGATGACTCAAACCAATACCACTGGCGCGTGGTGCCGGTGTTAAACCCCGATGCCCTCCTCGCGAAGCCACCCACACGCGTGAACGCGAACGGGGTCGATCTGAATCGAAATTTTCCGACGGTGAACTGGGAGAAAGAAGCGCTCAGTTATTGGCAGAAAAAAACCAAAAAAGATCCGCGCCGCTTTCCCGGCGCGGCACCTTTATCGGAGCCCGAATCACGCTGGCTACACGATGAGCTCGCGCGCTTTAAGCCCGATGTGATTGTCTCGGTTCACGCGCCGTATGGCGTGCTCGATTTCGACGGCCCGCCGACCGGCGTAGAAGCCCCCACAAAATTTGGCCGCTTACATCTAAACCGCGTCGGCATTTACCCCGGCTCGCTGGGTAATTTTGGCGGGCTCAAAGAGAGCATCCCCGTGGTGACGCTAGAACTCACGCACGCACTGAAAATGCCAACTGAAGCCGAGCTCGCCCACGTGTGGAGCGATATGCAGACGTGGCTCAAGGCAAATCTAGTGCTGAAAAATGGCGCACCAAAAACCAGCACCGAAACTAAAAAATAGCCCGAAATGCCCGCCCCTGCTTGCGTTTAGGCTGATCGCTCAAATGAAAAAGAACCGCGCCGTCAGCTTGCATCGGCGACACCGCAGAAGCCCTAAACTACTCCCTTGCTCCCCACTAGGCTCCAATTGACCATGCATATTCTCTTGCAGGCAGGCTGTGTTTTCCTCGCCAGCGCGTTCTTACTCGCCGCCCGGGCGGCTCCCTCGGCGGCTAACCTCGCTGAGTCCGCCAAGACGACACCGCTACCGTTGCCCTCGGCTTCAGCGCGCCAACTTTTTTCGCGCTACAAAGAGCGCTTGGTGCAGGTGCGCGTGTTGCTCAATACCGCAAGCGAGCAGTCGGCGTTAGGTTCAGGCTTTGTGGTGCAAAACGAAAAGGGCAAGGGCGCGCTGGTAATGACCAATTACCACGTTGTCTCGTCACTCGCGATTCACCCTGAAAAGTATCGTATCGAGCTGCGCCCGACGAGCGAACGCTCGGTAAAGGCGGTGCTGATTGCCGTGGATGTGATTCATGATTTGGCTCTCATGCGCGTGGTGGAAGCCGAGGCCGATGCGCCCACCTGGCCCGCCTTCAGCCTACGCACCGACGCCCTCGCGCAAGGCGAAAAAGTTTTTGCGCTCGGTAACCCACTTGAATTGGGCTTTTTAATTTCGGAAGGTATCTATAACGGCCCGGTGGAGTCGCGCATTTATGAGCAGATGTTATTTTCAGGCGCGCTCAATAGCGGCATGAGTGGTGGTCCCGCGATTGATGAGGCGGGTCGTGTGGTCGGCATCAATGTCGCCACGCACAGTAAGGGGAGCCTCTTGAGCTTTCTGGTGCCGGTTGAGTTTGCGAGCACGCTCCTTGCCCGCGCGAAAGACGCGGCACCGCGTAAAGAGTGGCGCACAGAAATCGGCAAACAGCTACTCACACACCAGCAATTTGTGACCGAAAAACTGCTCGCGAGCGCACCCGCCACGGTAGCCTCGGCCACCACACCGGCCCCAGTGAGTGCTGGCTTTGCAACCCAAACGCTTGTCACGCGCAAAGTGCAAACCCTCGATGGCGCACTCACCAAATGCTGGGCAGGCGGGCGCGATGGCGAACGCTTACGCTATCAAAACGATTCGTTGCAGTGTTCGTTAAGCTCGGGTGTCTATGTGCGTGGCAATTTATCGACTGGCATGGTGAAACTATCGCATCGCCTATTGCGAAACGACACCTTGGCAATGCCGCAATTTTTGGCGTTAGAAAGCGGTGGTGGCGGCGCATCCTTTGCCTATACGAGCGATTACAGCGTTGAAAAAAGCCGCTCTGAATGCCGCGACGACTATGTCAGCGGGAGCGCCAAAACGTATCGGGTTTCGATCTGTCTTACGGGCTACCGGAAATTTGAAGGGCTCTACGATTTTTCAGTGAGCGCGACGCAGATTGACGATGTGCGTGAGCGCCTAACGAGTGAGCTTTCGCTCGCTGGGTTTTCGTTTGATAACGGCCAGCGCATTAGCCGTTTATTTTTAGATCGCCTGCAATGACCTGGTTTATCGAGCACCTGCACCGCGATGGTAGCGTGGCCTTGCGCCTACCTATCCCCGCTGGTGGCACACTCACGATTGGCCGCGCGCTCGATAACGATCTGGTGGTTGATGACCCGCACGTAGCGGCTTATCACGCGCGCGTGGAGCTCGATAGCGAAAATCACGCCGCGCTAATTGATCTCAACACCACCAACGGCATCGTGCCGCCACGCGGCAAGCGGGTGCTGCGCTACACGATTGATGCCGATAAAATTTATCGGCTCGGTAGTAGCGCAATCCGTGTGCGCTCGAGCGCGTGGGCATTGGCTCCTGAGCTAGCGCTCTCGCGCCGTGCGGTATGGCCGATCGCCTTGGGCGTGGTGCTGCTGATGCTTGCCCACGCGGCGTGGAAACTCTGGCTCGGTGACGTGCGTGAACGCGCGCCCTCGTACCTGAGTGATTTGAGTGGGCAGGCCATTGCAGTCTGCGCGTGGAGTGCGATGTACGCGCTATTGGGGCGCTTACTCACGGGGGTGGATCGGTTTTTTTCACACCTAACGATTGCGGCTATTGGCTATCTGGTGCTCACGCTTATTTTGAATGGCTTGGAAACGCTCGCCTTCTCGGCCTCCTGGCTTTGGCCTGCGCGCATTACCCAGCCGGTGGTGGTGGTGATGGCGGCGCTGGTGGTGCGCGCCCATTTGCGCTTGGCCGATCCCGGTCACTGGCCAACCTCGCGCATTGCTGTCATCGTCATTGCACTCGGCGCGATTACGGTGCCGCTCGCACAAAAATGGATTTCACATCAGCGCTTAACCGATGTGCAAACCTTAGGCGCGATCAAGCACCCCGCGCTACGTGTGGCCTCACCCATAACGGTGCCTGAGTTTGCGGGCTTTGCCGACGAGCTAAAACTAAAAGTAGACCAAGCGCGGCGTAAGAAAAACGCGAATCAAGTGAGCGATTACGATTATGATGGCGACGCGGATTTAAGCGACTAATTTAAGCCACTAAGGCACCAAAAAATTTCGCGTGGAGAAGCCGAAACACCAATACTGGCGCGCTGTTTCAGCGTTTTTATGATATTTAATTTTTTCTGCGAGAGCCCCATGCGATATTCAACCTTCTTGTCAAGCCTGCTTGCGACGCTGGTTTTTATCGCCAGTGCGAGCATGGCCGAGCCGCTAGCCATCGAGAAAATTCTTGCCGCAGAGCACCGCTCTGAGGCCAATCGCGCCCGCGATGCCCACCGCCACCCAAAGGAAACACTCACCTTCTTTGGCGTGAGGCCAGATGCAACCGTGGTTGAAGTGTTCCCCGGCGGCGGCTGGTACACCGAAGTACTCGCACCCTATCTGCGAGAGAGCGGGCGCTACGTGGCGGCCTACCCGTCAAGCTCGACGCGCGGGCTCAAAAATTTTCAAGACAAGCTTAGCGCTAAGCCGGGCGTTTTTGACAAAGCGAAAATTGTTCCCATCGGTGTGCCGGCAGCGCTTGATATTCGCCCCGAAGGCGGGGCTGATTTTGTGCTCACGTTTCGCAATGTCCATAACTGGATAGACGACGATAACGTGGATGCGCTGATGAAAAGTTTTTTTGATGCGCTCAAGCCTGGTGGTGTGCTCGGGCTCGTGGAGCATCGCGCGAAGCCTGGCAGCAAAGTGAAATCTGCCATTGAGACCGGCTACGTGAGCGAAGAGTACGTAATCAAGCACGCGCAAATGGCCGGCTTTAAGCTTGATGCAAAATCAGAAATCAATGCCAACCCCAAAGACACCAAGGACTACAAAAAAGGCGTGTGGACGTTGCCGCCTACGCTCGCCGACGGCGATAACGAGCGCGCGAAATACCAAGCGATTGGCGAATCAGATCGCATGACGCTACGATTTATTAAGCCCGCAAAATAGCGCTAAAACCGCTCGTTAATCGGCGCATAGCGCCACTGGCCTAGCGGTAATTTCGCCATCGAGACTTTACCGATGCGGATGCGCTTTAGTGCGGTCACGCTGAGCCCGGCCGTCTCACACATATGGGTAATCTGCCCGGCCTGCGCGCCTTTGAGAGCGAAGCGTAAGCGGGTCTCGTTTTGCCAGCTTACTTTGGCGGCGAGCCGCGCTTTACCGTTGTAGGTATAGGGCTGATTGAGTTGCTTTAAGCCGTGCGGGCCTAGCGTGCCGGTTACTTCCACCACATACTCTTGCTCGATCACACCGGCATCATCCACCAAGTGACGCAGGGTGCGAAAGTCTTGCGTGAAAACGACCAGCCCGCTGGCTTTACGCTCGAGCGGCAAGGTGGCCGAGAGTTTTGAAAAGTGTCGCTTCAACGGACGGATGCCCGAAAAATCATCCGGCGCGTGATTATCCGGCGTGATGCTTGCCATTAAATCGGCGGGTATCTCGGTCGCTGGTTGATGAAATAAAACAGTTACCAATTCCGCCGGGGTGAGGGTGGCGTTTGGCAGCACCACGATGGTTTGGTTATCTACGCGATGCATCGGCTCTTGCACCACCACGCCATCCACGGTCACAAAGCCGCCCTCAATATAAAGCTCCGCCTCGCGGCGCGAGCAGGGCAGCATTTCGGAAACACGTTTGGCGAGACGGATAGGTTCGGGCATAACCAGCATTCAGCATTCAAAAAAGGACGCGTCATTGTAAGCGGTGCGTGGGGGTGGCGTAGCAATTTCAACACAGCATCGGTGGCCAAAAAGCGGATACTCGGCTAGAGCTCATCTGCGCTAACTTAAATTTGTCATGCTGAGCGAGGCGAAAAATCTCATCCGCATCAAGCCGCGCCGTCGGTGGCAGCATCCCGTTTTTCGGTGATGAGATTCCTCACAAAGGTAGTTCGCAATGACACATTTTGAGCCGCCGCACGCGCAGGCTAGGGTGGCGAAACCCTATGCGTGGCGCGGTGTTTCAAGCAATTCACACGAGCGAATGTCGACTTCTGGGTTATAGTAAGTGCTGATGATGGCCAAGTCGGATCCACCACGTGAGCAACATAAACGGGCGGAGTCTGATTACTAAACCTCACGCCATCTTTGCTTCGTCGCTGAATTGATTCTTCACCATTTCAATCCCGCCACCACCGGCATCTCGTTATGACTGCTCGCTCACTACACGCTGTTCCCACAGCCGCCCGCGTGAAGGGGGCAGCGGTGAAGCCTGATCTAGCGCCTAAGCGCATCCCGGCACTGCTTGAGCGTGAACATGTTTGCCAGCAGCTCTTAGATACGGTCTCGCGCGCGAGTGAGGGCAGCGGTGCCTGTGTTCTACTCGGTGGCGAAGCGGGCGTCGGCAAGACCAGTGTGCTGACGTGGCTTGAGGCGGCCGTGGCGGGCGATGCGCGCGTGCTGTGGGGTGCGTGTGAGGCGCTCGACACGCCGCGCCCCATGGGGCCGCTACACGATATGGCGCATGAGCTTGGCGCTTCCTTGATCGGCCTCTTGCGTGCCGGTGCCACGCAGGCGGCGGTTTTTGATGCGCTCATTGAAAGCCTGCGCGGTGAGGCGTTACCCACGGTGCTGCTGTTTGAAGATGTCCACTGGGCCGATCACGGCACGCTCGATCTGATTCGGTTTCTCGGGCGGCGCGTCACGCGTCTGCCGGTGGCGCTGGTGCTCACCTACCGTAATGACGAGGTCGGCAATACCCATCCGCTCAGAGCGGTGATGGGGGATCTGCCCACGCAATCGACGTTGCGCGTGAGCCTCGATTTGCTCTCGCCGAGTGCGGTGGCAAGCCTTGCCGCGAAAGCCGGGGTCTCGCTCGCCACGCTCCATGCGATTACCGGCGGCAATCCAATGTTTGTGACCGAAGTGCTGGCAGGGCTCGAGTCGGGCCACGCTGGTGGCGTGCCGCAGACGATTCGCGATGCCGTACTCGCGCGTGCGAACCGGCTACCGATCGCGCCGCGTGAGGCGCTTGATCTCGCAAGCGTGGTGCCGGGGAAAATTGAGCGTGCGCTGGTCGCGCGGATTTTGGGTGAGCCTGCCGAGGCCGCGATTACCGATTGCCTAACGCGCGGCCTCTTGATCGAAACTGAGGGCGGCGAGGCGCTCATGTTTCGGCACGAATTGGCGCGCTTGGCGACGGAAGCGGCGCTATCGAATCAGGCTAAGCACGGGCTCCATCAGCGGCTACTCGATGCCCAGATTGATCGGCCGGGCGTGAGTGCGGCGAGGCTGATGCACCACGCGCTTTTTTTAGGTGACACCGCCAAGGTACTAGCACTCGCCAAGCGTGCCGCCGAAGACGCGGCAAAGCTCGGCGCGCACCGCGAGGCCGCGCTAAATTTTGCGACCGCACTCGGCGTAGCCGATGCTGAGCCCGATCCCGTGCGTGCCGAGCTCTATGAATCTTTTTCGTACGAGCATGGCTTAATCGCGGTCGACGAAACCGCGATTACCGCGCGTGAGCACGCCCTTGCACTCTGGCGCAAATGCGGCAATCACGAAAAAGTCGGGCTCAATTTACGCTGGCTATCGCGCTTGGTTTGGTATGGTGCCGATGGCAGCAAGGCCGAGCGATTGTTAGACGAAGCGATTGCGGTCTTGCAAAATATCGCCCCCTGCGCCGAGGCGGCGTGGGCTTCTAGCGTGCGTTCGCAGCGCTACATGCTGCATGGGCAGGTGGACGAAGCGATTCAATGGGGCGAGCGCGCGCTCACCCTCGCAACCGACTTAAACGTGCCCGAGGTGCGCGTTCATGCGCTTAATAATATCGGCTCGGCTATGCTGATGTCGGGGCAAGATGGGGCGCTTACGCGCATGGAAGAAAGCCTGCGCTTGGCGCTGGCAGGCGGCTTTCACGAGCAAGCGGCGCGCGTGTACACCAACGTGGCCGTGTACGGCGAGCGTTGGAATTTTGCCGTGGCCGAAGCCTATGCGCTTGAAGGGCTTAAGTTTGATCGCAGCCATGATCTTGATTCGTGGACGCACTACTTAGCGGGCGTACTGGCGCAAATGCGGCTCCATCAAGGTGAGCTCGAAGAGGCAGAGGCGATCGCGCGCGACGTGCTGCTACAGCCACAGCTTGCAACCGTGATGCGCTTACCAGCACTAGGTGCCTTGGGCCACGCGCAGTTGCGCCTGGGGCGGGCGGACTCCGACACGCAATTGGCTGAAGGCCTAGCACTGGCGCGCCCTACGCGCGAGGCCGAGCGTATTTGCCCGTTCGTGGCGGCGCTGGCCGAGTCAGCGTGGCTGCGCGATGATCGTGGCGGCGTAGAGGCGGCTTTGGCCGCGCTAGAGGGGCTGCCGGGTGCCAAAACCAACCCATGGGATTTTGGCGATTGCGTGGTCTGGCGGCATCGTATGGGAGCCGACTGTAGCGCACTCATCGCCCACGTCGCGCCGCCGCACGCGGCAGAAATGCGCGGCAAGATAAAAGAGGCGGCAACGCTTTGGACGGCCATGGGGGATCCGCATTCGGCGGCAATGGCCTTGGCGCACGGCAGCCAAGCGCAGTGGCACGAAGCAATCGAGATATTTGCGACAATCGGTGCCGAGCCGGCCATCACGCGGCTACGCAATCGGGCGCGCGCGGCCGGTGTGCGCGGCTTGCGGCGCGGCCCTTACGCGAAATCAAAACAAAACGAATTCGCGCTCACCGCCAAAGAATTAGACGTATTGCGGCTCGTGATTGCCGGCAAAACCAACGTGGAAATTTCCGAAATCTTGGTGCGCTCGCATCGCACGGTCGAGCACCATGTCTCGTCAGTGCTGGCTAAATTGAACGCGCGCAATCGCGCCGATGCGGTCTTGATCGCGGCCGATAAGAAATTATTTGCGGATGCTACCCAGCCGGAAACCCGCGCCGAATAAGGGGTTTCGGCTCTTTGCTATTGCGGCGCGGCTGTTTTTTTCACGCGCTGATAGAGCCTGAGTTTTTCTACTCGGTCCCCCGGCCGGGCGCCTTCCCACTTGAGCTGCCAGTCCCCCGCGATCGTCGGGCTGCGATCACGCGTGCCTTGCGAGAGGAGCCAGTTGCAGGCAACCGGGTGCGCGGGGCTCACCAAGCGTAGCGAGGTGAAATAATCAAACGACGCGCGCTGTGCGTCACCCACGCCAACCCCGGTCACACAGCGAGGCCCCGCCGGTATGACGCTTGCCAGCTCGTTAGCCACGGTGCGATAGCTACGCGCGTGATCAAACGCGGGCAGTGCTAACGCATTCACGAGTACCCAAATCAGCGTGACACCCGCCGCCCAATTCACCAGCGCACGCCGATTGTTGCGATGCGCGCGGATGACCGCGTAGACCCAGATCGTGGTCAACACCAACGCAATGGCGACCGGAAAGACTCGAAACGTGAGCACGAAATCGGGCACCTGATCGGCTACCTTGCGCGCGGCCGTAGCGGGGATGCCGGTGAGGGCGGCGGTCCAGTAAAACCAGGCCGCGAACGCGAGCAGGCCAAAGAAGAGCAAGCTAAACGAATCCACCAAGCGCGCCATGCCGCGCGGCACGCGATCAAGCGCGTGGGCACCGGCTAAAGCCAGCGGCGGCAGTAGCGCAAACAAGGCGATAAAGCGCGCCTCACGCACGCACGAAAAATAAATGAATATCACCACAAAGGCCACCAAGGGCAGCGCCAGCTCAACGCGCTCGGTTAATTTTCGCCGGTCGGTTACCCAGCCCCAGAGTGCTAACGGCAAAGCCGGCAGCGCAAACCAAGGCAGCACCTCGATAAAATAAATAAACGAAAAACTATGCCGCGCGGACCGACTAAAAAGTGGTGAGCCGAGCAGCATATCGCCAAGTAATGCGGGCTGATCCAAGTTGCCCCACGTGCCGCTAAACCAGAGCAGCGCCGGATACCAAAACAGTAGCGGCCACATGGCAACCAGCATAATCACAATGCCGCGCGTGAGATCGCGATTGCGAAGGTCACGCATAAAAAGCTGTGAGGCCAGTGCGATGAGCGGCACCACAAGGGCCGGCACAATACCAATCGAAAGCGCCATCACGCCTGCACCCAAAGCGCTCACCAGCCCGCCACGGCGCGGGTCTGCACGCAGACGCGTGAGCCCGTAGAGCGCTATCGCCATTCCGGCTAAGCCAGCCACTTCCGAATTCATCTCATGCGCGCGCTCAAGGAGCCCCAGACACCCAAGCAGCAGCACCACCGCAATGCGCCCGGCACGCGCATCGAGCAAACGATTCGCGGTTTTATGAACAAAATAAATCGTGATCGCCATAAAAATGCCACTGGCAAGCCGCGCCCCGTCGTGCATCGGCAAGGCAAACGAGGTAAGCCAGGCGGTGGCCGCCGCCACCCAGTGGTACAGCGGCGGGTAATCAAACGAGGGCACGCCCGCCACCGTGGGCAGCAGCCAATGCCCCTCGCGCAACATGCTGTGGATGACACCGAAAGCCACGGCTTCGTTATTGCGCCATGGGTCGTGGCCGACTAGCCCCGGCAAAATCCATGCGAGGCAGATCACAAGGAAGAGGGCGGCTTTGACAGGTGTGGAGCGGCCGTCAAATATGAGCGGGTGCCGAAATGAATCGGCTAAGCCAGCTTCGGGCTCGGGACTAACTAATTTATTCACACGTTACTGAATAATTTTAACCAAGCGGCCCGGCGCGGGCTCGCCTTGCGGGTAGGCTTGATTGAGTAAACGCAGCTGGGCCTCGCGCTGCGGCAGATCGGCCGGCATACTGTTGGCGAGCTCGCGGAAGCTTCGCGGTGCCTGCGTGGTGCGTAGCGTATAGGGGCGTGCGCGGGCGGTGTCGTTCGCGTTCATCGGGCGGAAACTATCAATAACCTGACGAATCAATTGGCGATTTTGCGCGCGCGCTTGCGCGGATTTAGACATCGGCATCATCAAGTAATCGCCGCCGTTGTGCGTGATCACGGTTGCCTCCAATGGCTGGCCTTGCTTGGTTCCAAAAAATTCAGTTGCGGGCAACCCATTGATCGTGAATTTCTCGGTGCGACCTGAGTCGGGTTTGAGCATTCTTAACGCGGCCTCATGGTTGCCCATCGTGCCAGTGCCTGCGAGCGCCACCGCCACCTGCTCGTCGCCGCTGATCGCCACGAGCTGTGAAGGGCTATTTTGAAATTTCCAGCCTGCTGGCAGTTGCAGCGTAAAGCCCAAGGGTGCATGGTAAAACTGCGAGCCGCGCGTGACCCCTTGCTCGGTGGCGTCACCAAAAGTCATGCCGTCAATCGCGCGTAGATAGCGCTCGTGCCCAGGGTCAACTTGGCTCGGCGGATATTTGCGCGCGGTGTTGCGGATGTCGTTCAAGCGTTGGTCGTTAGAGGGGTGCGTGGACAAATAATAGTCGCGCGCCACAACCTGCTTACCCGCCGCACGCGCTTGGTCTGCCGCAAATTCTTCTTGGTACTTCAGCACGCTTACAACTTTCACCATGATCTCGGGGTTAGAGCCGATGCGGCTCAAATACTCGGCCCCGAGCCCATCGGCTTGCAGCTCGTGATCGCGGCTGTGCGGCAGTAGCACGCTCGTCTGCGCGATGCCACCCACCACCTGCTGCCCGAGCGCCGCACCCTGCTCGCCACCGAGTATCGCGCCCGCAATAGTGGCTAAGAACGTCGTGCCCGCCGCGACCTTTTGATCGCGTTCGGCTTTCGCGCCATGGCGAGCCGTGACATGCCCAATCTCATGCCCTAGCACCCCGGCAAGCTCCGCCTCAGAATCCAGATACGCCATCAAGCCGCGCGTGATGTAAATAAAGCCGCCCTGTACCGCGAAGGCGTTGATCTCTGGGCTATCGAGGACGGTAAAAGTCCACGGCAAATTAGGCCGGTGGCTGTGTACGGCGAGGCTCTGACCTAATCTGGTTACATAGGCTTGCAGCGCAGGATTATTGTAGACCGCATATTCCTTTAGCACTTGCTGGTTGTACTCGCGGCCGGAGGCGATTTCTTGCTCTTCGGTCATCAAGCCCCGGTCAGTTCTGCCGGTCACAGGGTTGATGGATTTGCTGCACGCGCCAAGTGCCAAGGCGATCACGAGTGGGGTGAGTAAACGTAGGACTTTTTGCATGATGGCTCCTCATCAACTGTTTCAAGGTTTAACGACCAAAGTTAAGCTTATTTTACGCTCGCAAACGGCAAAATTGCCGCAACAAAAAAGGCAGCCTAGGCTGCCTTTTTTTGATAAAACCGTGTTGACTACTTCGCCGCTTTTTCAGCTTCTGGCTTCGCGGTCGAGCGCGTGTAGCGCTGCTTAAATTTATCGATACGGCCTGCGGTATCCACAATCTTGTGTTTGCCGGTGTAAAACGGGTGAGATTCGCTTGATACCTCAATACGAACCATCGGATATTCTTTACCGTCAGTCCACATCATTTTTTCTTTGCCCTTCACTTCCATCGTGGAGCGCGTGAGGAATTTGAAATCGCATGAAGAATCAAAAAAGATGACTTCGGTGTACTTGGGGTGAATCGTGGGTTTCATGGCTTACCTTTCTTTCCGTAAAGGGTGCCGAATCGGGCACCTCTATGCAGACAAGTGTTTTGGAGAATCTGAAATTATGCCAAAAAGTGGGGGAAAAGGCAAATTGGGGAATAGGGAAAGCCCAAAACCCTGTCGTTCCCGCGTGGGCGGCAATCCCGTGTCGTTCGCCTTTACCTACATTAGTTCTTCTTCATCCCCTCAAAAAACTCCGCATTGTTTTTCGCCGCCTTGAGCTTATCGACCAAGAACTCGGTCGCTTCGAGCTCATCCATGCCGTAGAGCAACTTACGCAGCACCCAAACTTTTTGCAAAAGCTCGGGCTTGATGAGTAGCTCTTCGCGGCGCGTGCCGGAGCGGTTTACGTTGATCGCCGGGTAGACGCGCTTTTCAGCCGCGCGGCGGTCTAGGTGGACTTCCATGTTGCCCGTACCCTTAAATTCTTCGTAGATCACGTCATCCATGCGCGAGCCGGTGTCGATCAAGGCGGTGGCGATAATGGTGAGTGAGCCGCCTTCTTCCACATTACGCGCGGCACCGAAAAAGCGCTTGGGGCGTTGCAGCGCGTTCGCATCCACGCCACCCGTGAGCACCTTGCCCGATGCGGGCACGACGGTGTTGTAGGCGCGTGCTAAGCGGGTGATGGAGTCGAGCAAAATCACCACGTCTTTTTTGTGCTCGACCAAGCGCTTCGCTTTTTCGATCACCATCTCGGCGACCTGCACGTGGCGCGTGGGGGGCTCGTCGAAGGTGGAGGCGATGACTTCGCCTTTCACCGTGCGCTGCATTTCGGTGACTTCTTCTGGGCGCTCGTCAATGAGTAGCACGATCATGATGGCGTCCGGGTAGTTCGCCGCAATCGCGTGGGCGATGTGTTGCAGCATCACGGTCTTACCCGATTTCGGGTTCGCTACCAGCAAGCCGCGCTGGCCTTTGCCAATCGGCGCGATGATGTCGATCACGCGGCCGGTTATGTTTTCTTCCGATTTAATATCGCGCTCAAGCACGAAAGGTTTATCGGGGAAGAGTGCGGTTAAGTTTTCAAAGAGAATTTTGTTTTTGGAATTCTCGGGCGCGTCTCCATTGACGCGATCTACTTTGACCAACGCGAAATAGCGCTCGCCTTCTTTGGGTGTGCGGATTTCGCCTTCGATTGAGTCGCCCGTGTGAAGATTAAAGCGGCGAATCTGTGAAGGGGAAACGTAAATATCGTCAGGCCCCGCCAGGTACGAGGTGTCCGGCGAGCGCAGAAAGCCGAAGCCGTCTTGCAGGACTTCGAGCGTGCCGTCACCAAAAATGGCTTCGCCTTTTTTGGCGTGGTGTTTAAGCAGAGCAAAGATCAACTCTTGCTTACGCAGCCGGTTGGCACCCTCCAAATCAAGCTCATTGGCCATCGCGACCAATTCGGAGACGTGCTTCAATTTCATATCGGATAGTTGCATAGTTTTTTTTAAGAAAGACGGCATGATTGCCGCAAAAAAATGTGCGCCTACACTCGGTGGCTGTTCAGGTGATGGCCTGAAAAGCCGTTACAACAGGGGGAGTGGGGGGTGAACCAGAGGCGCTACGGAGACGGTTTGCGGAAAAGACTCAACGCAAACTTGTGTGAAGGATAGGAGGAACGGGCGGGCTTGTCAATCGTCTTTTTAGGGTGGGGTTTATTTGAGGTTTGCGTCCAAAAACGCGTTCAGCTCAGCTTTGGTCTTGGCACCAAACATCACCGCCTCGACGGCACCGTTTTTGAATAGCATCAGTGTGGGGATATTGCGGATCGCAAACTTGGCCGGGGTCTCGGCGTTTTCCTGAATATCGAGCTTGGCGAATTTAACGCGGCCGGCGTATTCGGTTGCGGCCTCTTCGAGTGTGGGCAACATACGCTTACACGGCGCGCACCACTCTGCCCAGTAATCGACTAATACCGGCGTGGCACTTTGCAAGACTTCGGTGTCAAAGGTGGCATCGGTAACGTTTGCGATAGATCCGCTCATAGGAGCCTCAGTGAAAGTGGGATGATTATTGCGCGCTCAGATTATGCCAGTCTTAAAGCGACCGAACGCGTGCAAAAGTATATCGGTGCTGTCTGCTAAAATTGTGGCAATCCATGAAATTTCAAGGCGCACATGACTTACGTTATCACCGAATCTTGCATTAAATGTAAATACACCGACTGCGTCGATGTGTGCCCGGTCGATTGCTTTCGCGAGGGGCCTAATATGCTCGTCATTGATCCCGACGAGTGCATCGACTGCACACTTTGCGTGGCGGAATGCCCGGTGGAGGCGATATTTGCAGAAGACGATGTGCCGACCGAACAAAATAAATACATCGCCATAAACGCCGAGCTCGCCAAGCTGTGGAAGCCAATTGTTGCGCGTAAACCGGGCCCACCGGATGCCGACGAATGGGCGAAAGTGAAAGCCAAAGCGCACTTGCTGGAAAAGTGAACGCCAATATCCACGCGGGGTTTGAGACGATTGGCCTAAACCCCAGTCGGTTTTTGGATGAACTTGCTGAGCACATTATTTCGCGCGAACGCGCGCAATTGCCGCGCCTGGAAAACGTAACGATTCTTGTCACCCCGCGTGCGGCCCCTGCGCTACGCGAGGCACTCGCGCGGGCTGCCTACGCGCGTGGTGCGGCCACACTCATGGTCCCGCGCATCACCACGCTACGTGCGTGGGCGGGCGAGGGCAGTGTCAGCCGCGCACGCATCACCCCCGAGGCCGAGCGTGTGCTCGGGGTCTACGCGGCGCTTAAAAAACAGCGCTGGTTTTCGGCCAACGAAACGTTGGCACTTAGCCATGAGCTCGTCAGGCTGAGTGATGAATTAACTGATCAACTCGTCGCCCTCCCGCAATCGCTCGACGATCATGCGCGCACGCTCAAGCGCGCCTACGGTGTCGCCAAGCAAAACACCCACTTTAGTTTTGAGGCTGAACTCACCTTTGATGTGTGGCGCACCTTGGCGGGGGCGAGTTTGGATGCGATGGATGCGGCCACGCTCTACGGCTTGCAGTTAAGCGCACTGGCAGCAAACCCGGCTGGCGCGCTCTACGTGGCGGGTGAGACGGGGTACGCTAAACGCGAGCAATCCTTTTTAGCCCTGTACGCGAAAGCCGCGCCCGTATTGGTGTTTCAGCCATCGCTCGTAAAACCTCTGCACGCGCGCGAATTTTTTCTAGCCGATGCTTTTCGCTTAGCCCCCGGTGGCGCCACGCATGGGGCGGGTGTTGCCACGCGCGAAGGGGCGGCACATTTACGCTGCTATTTGGCTCGCGATGTAGAAGATGAAGCGCTCACCGCACTCAACACCATCAAGCATTGGCTCCTACGCGGGCAATCCTCTATCGCCGTGGTGGCGCTTGATCGTCAAGCGGCGCGACGGCTGCGGGCACTCGCCGAGCGCGATCAGATTTTGATGGCGGACGAGATCGGCTGGCCGGTTTCCACCACCTTGAGTGCGACCGCCGTGATGCGATTTTTAGAAGCTAAGCGCGATGGGTTTTACTACCAGAGCTTGATTGATTTATTAAAGTCGCCGTTTATTTTTGCGGATTGGCGTGAGTCGTGGGGCCGCGCGCGCTTAAGCCAGGCCGTGATGCAGATCGAGCACGTGATTGGCCGCGCGGGCGTGGTGGCGGGGCTGCTGCGTGTGCGTGAGGCGATCACGCGCGCGGGGGAGCCTGCGGGGGTGGACTTCGCCGATGCGCTCGCCCTCATCGACCGGATGATCGAGGCCGACCGTAGCTTCCTAAGCTCGCGCCGCAGTGCGAGCGCGTGGCTTGAAGCCTTGCAGGCAGCCCTTGATACCCTCGGCCTCACCGAGGGCTTGGACAGCGATGCCGCCGGGGCGGGCCTTCTTACGCTACTCGCCGATGCACGTGACGCGGTGGCCCAAAGCAATATCAATCTCTCGATGATGGAGTGGACCGATTGGCTGCGGACTTTGTTTGAAGAAGCGCGCTTTCGTGATGCGACGCTCGATAGCCCGATTGTAATGACGACCCTTGAAGCGACACGCTTTCGCCATTTTGAGGGCGTGATTTTGCTCGGCGCCGCCGAAGGCAACTTGCCCGGAAAGCCCGTCAATACAGGGGTTTTCAATCAAGCTGTGCGCCGCACATTAGGCCTACCGACCCACGCCACACGCTTACCGGAAATCACGGCAGATTTAATCGGCGTGCTTTGCCGCAGTGAAAACGTTTGGATAAGTTGGCAGGCGCACGACGCGCGCGCGCCGCAATTGGCCTCGCCTTGGGTCTCAGCCCTCTTGCTGACGGCTGAGCGCGCCGGTATTTCGCTCATCACCCCATCGCCCGAAAGCCCAATAACGGCGCGGGGTTTGGCCGTATTTGCGGATTCTGTTTCAGCCGCACCGGCACCCTCGCTCAAGGCCTCACAAGTACCGCGCAAAATTTCCGCGAGTGGGTATCAGCAGCTTGTGGATTGCCCGTATCAATTTTTTGCGCGGCAGGTTTTGAAATTACGCGAGGCCGATGAGGTCGTGGAAGAAATGGAGAAGCGTGATTTTGGTGAGCTCGTTCATGCGATTTTGAATCGCTTTCATCGGCGCGTGGCGCTGGTGAGTGGCGCACCGCGGGATGCCATGCGCGCGCTCTTGCTCGCCGAAACGGCGGCTGTTTTTGCATCCGCCCTTGAGCAGAATTTTATCGCCCAAGGCTGGCGCTTGCAGTGGGAATCGGCCATTGATCGCTACCTCGATTGGCAAATCGCGCGTGAAGGGGAAGGCTGGCGCTGGCAAGCGGG
>JAYVGG010000029.1:0-10403 GCA_043772475.1 Burkholderiales bacterium | reverse complement strand
ATGTTTATCAAGCAACAAGGGCATGGTGCGCCATGCGAATTGCTTTTGCAACGACTCGCAAATATTTTTTTACTTGTTTTATGGGTT
This sequence comes from Burkholderiales bacterium, assembly GCA_043772475.1. Taxonomy (GTDB): domain Bacteria; phylum Pseudomonadota; class Gammaproteobacteria; order Burkholderiales; family Usitatibacteraceae; genus UKL13-2. Next base: position 10,316 of record JAYVGG010000029.1, on the reverse strand, counting down.
TGGAGAATTCAGTACGAAAAACACTAAAACGTAATCTGAAGCCCAAACCTGCCATTAGTCACAATTATTCACAATTCACTCTGGCTTAAGCTCGGCGAAGCGATCACAGACGTTCGTGACCAGACAAAGCGGTACAACAAAAGTAGCTGCCAATAGCGCCTCTATCGCGCGGCGTTAGTTGGTTGGGGCCAATGCGCTCTGAATCAGAATCCGGCCGCTGATCACAGCCAACTACTTGAAACACAGCGCCACATATAGAGTTTTTAACAGTGGTGCATAGGCTCGGAATGGAGGTCGCGCGAAGCGGAAGCTGCCGTGATGCGCCGAGAAAAGCAGATCCCTCGGCTGCGCTCGGGATGACAATTTGGTGGTGGGCTACAAAACGCGCCTTCAAAAAAATCGAAAATCTCCATCATCGCCATACTGATCGCTCTCTTTATGCTCGCGCTGCCGCGCTTTGAGCCACGCTTTGAATTTGGCTAAATCGCTGATCGCAAGTACGTCTTTTTGGATAATTTTGGTGTCGCGGATGATGGCGGCGATGTCTTTTTTGAGTAGCGGTAGGGCGGCATCGGGGGAGAGGCTTTGGTGATAAGCGAGATCGAATTGTTCGCGTAGCGGCATTTCAAATCCGCTAATGGCTTGCTGCAACTCTACCCACTGCTCTTCTAAAATTTTGTTGAAATGTTTGAGGCGCGTCTCAGATAAATTGGCGATGGTGCCCACGCTGATTTGCTCGATTTCGAGCTGCAATTCGAGCAACTGCAGCAAATCTTTTTTCTCATACGCTTGGTTGACGCGCTGCATGAGGGCGGTCTTGCGGGTGCGCTCGGTGGCATCGGGCTCGCGGTCGGGGTGGAGCGCGCTCACGAGCTTTTTGTAGACTTCGCGCAATGAAAGCGTGGTCTCGTCGGCCTCGGCTTTGAGCTTGGCTTCTTTGGCGAGTTGCTTGGCAGTTTTTTTGCTCTCTCGACGTTTGCTATCGGCCTCTTGGCGCGCGCGCTGTTTTGCTTCCATCGCAGCTTCGAGCTCAGCGAAGACATCGGCGGTGGATTGTGCATCGGCGATATCACCCGCGTCCACGCCAAAAACAGTCGATAGCAGCTCTTTGGTGAGATCAAGATCTTCTGCGGCTTCAGTATCAAAGTCGGTAGGGCTGTGTTTGTTGTAGAGCGCCTTGAGCGATTCGTCACCCGTGGCCTCGATCACGCCCTCCACCATCTCGCAGAGCATGCGTCTTGCCGTATCGCGCTCGGTTTTCGAGAGGCCTTTACGATCTATCGCTTGATCGAGCGCGCGCGCCATGTCGGCCTGCACATCGTGATAGCGCCGCAGGGCGGGGTTGAAATCACTCGCTATTTTTTGCTGGTATTGCTCAAACGAGGCCTGCCAGAGAGCGAGTGTTTTGCGGCTCGCTTCGATTTTTTTGATGAGTGCGTTAAACGCTTTTTGCGCTTTTGATAACGTGGGCTGCGCGGGTTGGCTAACAATGCTGATGCTCTTGGTGGGCTTAGTCATGGCGGATGAAAAGTGTTTTTTAATCGGCACCAACAGGCGGCGCGATGGGTTTGATAGTAGGTAGCGATGGTTTATCAGCCAATGTCAAAGGGCCATCACCTGCCCACCGCTCAAGGTATAAATAAATCACCGGCGTAATAAAAAGCGTAATCACCTGCGAGAAAATAAGGCCGCCCACCACGGCAAGACCTAGCGGCTGGCGGATCTCGGCCCCGGCACCGAGGCCCAGCGCAATCGGTAGCGCGCCCATTAAGGCGGCGAGTGTGGTCATCATGATGGGCCTAAAGCGTAATAGGCAGGCGGTGCGAATGGCGATGAGCGGTGCCATGCCCTCATTACGTTGGGCGGCTAACGCAAAATCAATCATCATGATCGCGTTCTTTTTCACGATGCCGATCAGCATGATGATGCCGATGGTCGCGATAATGGAGAGATCCATATCGAATAACCATAGGGTCACTAGCGCACCAATCGCGGCCGACGGTAAGCCCGCCAAAATAGTGAGCGGGTGGATATAGCTTTCGTAGAGCACGCCGAGCAAGACGTAAATCACTAAGAGGGCGGCGATGATGAGAATAGTCTGGCTTGCCTGGGATGACTGAAACGCGGCGGCGTCCCCCCCCCACGCGGTGAGCACGCTGGCCCCCACGCCAACGTCACGCCGGTAGGCTTCGATCTTTTTTGAGGCATCGCCGAGCGCGACCTGCGGTGCCAAATTAAACGAAATCGTGAGTGCTTCAAGCTGGCCGGCATGATTGATCGCCGTCGGCCCCACTTCGCGCTTCACCGTGCCGAGGGCTGAGAGCGGAATCAAGCGCCCCCCTTTGGCTCTGACGTGAATTTTGGCGAAGGCACTTTCGTCGGCACGATCTTCTGCCCCCACTTGGGCGATCACTTGGTAGCTATCGACGGAGGTTTGAATACTCGCGATCTGGCGCTCGCCGAATGCGGAGTAGAGAGCACTTCGAATATCCTGGATGCTTACGCCGGCTGCATTGGCGCGCTCACGGTCGATGTCGAAGCGCGCTTGCAGACCTTTGAGTTGCGCGTCGCTGGTCACGTCGCGAAAAAGGGGGTCATTGCGAATCACGTTTAGCATCGCTTCGGTGCCCGCGCGCAGCTCTTCGCCGTTGACACTTTTCAAAATATATTGGTAGCGGCTTTTACTCGGGCGGCCACCCAGGCGGAGGTTTTGAATGGGGTTAAAAAACACGTTAACCCCAGCAATGGCGCGGGTTTCGCGGCGAAGCGCCTCGATGATTTTGTCCATGGATGGGCGCTCATTGCGTGGCTTGAGCGTAATAAAAATGCGCCCGCTATTGCTATCAAACGCATTCACGATTGCCGTTGCCACGGCCGGGTTGGCACGAATCACTTCACCGGTACGCAGCACTAAATCACTCATCGCAGGATAAGAAATATCTTCCACACCTTCGACCGTGATCAGCACTTGGCCGATATCTTCGGTGGGGAAAAACCCTTTCGGCAACTGATAGAACAAAAATCCGGTGGCAATAAAGGTTGCAAGGGCAGCGCCCAGTATCACCGGGCGATGGCCCAAACACCAATCCAGAAGCCGCATGTAGACCGATAGCACCCACAAAAAGCCTGCTTCAAACCAGGCCGTTGAGCGCATCGCGATGCCCTGTTGCTCGCTCGCCGTGTGCGGCTTTAACATGCGGCTTGCGAGCATCGGGATTAAGGTGAGCGAGACCACGGCCGAGACCAGCACAGACGTAACCACGACGACCGCGAATTCGTGGAACAAAAGCCCGATCACGCCAGGCATAAAGAAGATGGGAATAAAAACGGCCACGAGTGAAACCGAAATCGAGACAATCGTGAAGCTCATCTCGCGTGAGCCGCGCAGCGAGGCCTCCATCGGCTCGACACCATTTTCGACATGGCGCACGATATTTTCGAGCACCACAATCGCATCATCAACGACTAGGCCGACCGCGAGCGTAATCGCCAAGAGCGAGATATTGTCTAAGCTGTAGCCCAGCCAAAATACAATCGCTAACGTGCCGAAAAGCGAGATCGGGAGCGAGAGTGCGGGAATAAACGTGGCAACCGCATGGCGCAAAAACATAAAAATCACCAGCACCACTAAGGCGACCGTGAAGCCGAGTGTCAGCTTTACATCGTGGATCGATTCGCGGATCGACTGCGAGCGATCATTACGTAGATTTACTTCCACCGAGGCCGGCATTTGCTCTTTCAAGCGCGGCAGCATTGCCTTCACGGCATCCACCGTGGCGACGGTATTCGCATCCGGCTGGCGCTGGATAGAGAGCGTGATGGCGCGCTCGCCATTGGCCCAGCTTGCTGTTTTGACCGACTCCACGCTGTCTTCCACTTTCGCCACATCACTTAAGCGCACCGTCTGGCCCGAGGCCGTGGTGGCGATGATGAGGTTGGCGAATTCGTCCGCGCGCGCGAGCTGGCGGTTCGCCGTGATAACCATAGTCTGTCGCGGGCCTTCGAGCGTGCCGACGGGGGTATTGGCATTAGCGGAGCGAACAGCGGCGGTCACATCATCAAGCGTCATGCCGCGCGCGGCGGCGGCTTCGGGGTCGATACGAATACGGATCGCAAATTTTTTCTGGCCGTTGATATTCACCTGCGCCACACCGGGCAAGGTGGAGAGCGAGGGCACCAATAAATTATCGGCGAAACTATTGAGCTCAGAAAGCGACATCGACGGCGACATCATCGAGAGAAAGAGTATCGGTGCGTCCGCTGGGTTCACTTTGCGGTAGGCCGGTAGCGAGGTCATCTCGATGGGTAGCGAGCGCTGCGCGCGCAAGAGTGCTGCCTGCACATCAACGGCGGCGGCATCAATCGCGCGCGATTGGTCAAACTCGAGCGTGATCGAGGTGCTGCCGAGGGTGCTCGTGGAGCCCATCGTATTCACGCCCGCGATGGTGGAAAACTGCCGCTCCAAATTGGTGGCGACTGAAGATGCCATGGTCTCCGGGCTCGCACCGGGTAAGTTGGCCGTGACTTGAATGGTCGGGGTATCGTAACGCGGGAGTGCCGCAATCGGGATCTGGCTATACGCGAGCACGCCGGCCACCACGACGGCGGCATTGAGTAGCACCGTCATCACGGGGCGGCGAATACAGAGTTCGGAGATATTCATAGAGCCTCCTGTTACGATTTATCAGCGGGCTTGGCACTCTCGTCCTTGGGCTTACCTTCGCCCTTACCTTCGCCTTTACCTTTACCACCCTTGCGGCCTTCTTTACCTTCACCGGGGCCGCCGATTTTTTTTGCATCAGCGCTATCACTCACGGTGCTATTAGGCCGCACATTTTGCGCGCCCTCCACCACCACACGCGTACCAGCAGCAACCCCCTTGACTACCGCTAAGCGCGCTTCAATTAGCTCCACTTCAATAGGCTGGCGTTTGACTTTGCCTTCGTCAAGAATAGCGTAAATAAATTTACCCTCAGGCCCGGTTTGCACCGCTTCTACCGGCACCACCAGCGCATCGGCCAGCACCCGTGGCGCAACGCTAACGCCCACAAACATGCCTGGCCAAAGAGTATTGGCAGGATTGGCGAATGCGGCCTTCATGGCAATCGTGCCGCTCGCGGTATCAATCGTGCTCTCGATAAAGGTGAGCTTGCCGTTGAGTAGTTGCTTCGGCGTGCCGGCGAGCTCCACGGTAACGGGGAGCGCTGCGCGAGCGAGTGCGCGCTGCACATGCGGTAGCTCGCGCTCGGGGAGCGAGAACGCCACCCCGATTGGGTCGAGCTGGCTCACCGTGACGAGGACAGCTGTATTGGGCTGCACCAGTGTACCCACGCGCACGTTGATGGCTCCCGTGCGCCCGGCGAGCGGCGAGCGAATTTCGGTAAAGCTACGCGATACTTTGCTCGATTCAACTGCCGCCTCATCGACTTGCAATTGGCCGCGCAGGAGATCGGCGGCGTTGATCGCGGTATCGAGCGCTGCTTGCGAAATAAATTTTTGATCGAATAGTTCACGCTGGCGTTTCAGTGTGCGATCCGCATTCGCTAAATCGCTACGCGTTTTACTCGCCTGCGCTTCGGCGCGTTTGAGATTCGCCTCTTCACCGCGTGCGTCCAGCGTGAAAAGGAGCGCGCCTTTATTCACCGTGTGGCCTTCGGCCACGTGAATCGACTTCACCGTGCTCGCCACCTGCGTGCGGACTTCTACGGCCTGTAACGCCGTCACGCTGCCGTTGGCGGTGACGGTGACGGGCATGTTTTGTTGCTTCACGATCGCGGTGGTGACGGTAACGGGGCCGCCGCCACCTCTGCCGCCCTTACCTTCGCCCTTACGTTCGCCTTTGCTTTCACCCTTGCTTTCACCCTTGCTTTCACCCTTGCCTTCGCCCTTATTTTTTCCGTCGCCCTTGGCTTGGGTTTCTGCTTTCGCCTCGGCATTCACACCGGGCTTACTGTCCGTCTTCGCGCCATTCCACCACCAAGCACCCGCACCTACGGCACCGAGTACGCCAACCAAAGCGATTTTCCCGAGCGAAAAAAATCGCGATTTCGATTCAGACATTGGTGCGGCTCCCAGAATTGGTTTCACTTCGTGCGTCATTGTGCCGCAAAGTTGAGACGCACGAGTTGATACAGGCGAGGTGTTCCGCGAAGCGGAAAAGCGCTAGCGCGCGCGGATGTGCGCGCGTACCCACGCGGCCAGCGTGGCTTCGTCGATCTCGCCGGCGGCGACGGCGAGCATGGTGGTCACACAGGCCACATCATCGGCCAAAAAATCATGGCCGTTGAGCGCCAGAAATAGCTCCATCGCCACAAAAGCGCTGCGCTTATTACCATCCACAAACGGATGATTTTTTGCGATTCCCACCGCATAGCTGGCCGCAAGGTCAGCCACATCGGGCTCACCGTAGGCGGCTACATTGAGCGGGCGTGCTAGTGCAGAATCGAGCAAGCCTTCGTCTCGCGTGCCCGCGGCACCTCCGTGCTCAGCCAATTGCTCATCGTGTACCGCGAGAATAATGCGCTTTGCAACCCAAACCCACTGCGTCATTTCGCGAGCTCGCGCAGCACCGCACGGCGTTTTTTCATAATCGTTCGGGCCGCCAGCATTTGCGCTTCAAAATCAGGGTCATTCGGGGTCAATGTCACGCCGCCCGGATTCTCCGTCAAATAAACCGTATCGCCCTTCACGAGCTTCAAGCGCGCGAGCACTTCCTTGGGCAGGATTACGCCAACGGAATTACCGATTTGGGTGAGTTTTAGGGCGGACATGGCGGGCTCCACAAGGATCTAAGTTATAACAAACGTAATAATACGCTTTTAAGCATTTTCATGCAAAGCGCCATAAATACTTGATCTGCGAAGCGAGGCCGTCAAGCGCTACAGCAATTTGTCAAACGCCCTAAGCGATTACCCTCAATGCGCCAAATCCCAATTCGCTCCCACCCCCGGATCGGCCACGAGCGGCACATCGAGTTTCGCCACATTGGTCATCAGCGCCGGGATTTCTTTTTTGACGATCTCTAATTCGCCTTCTGGCACTTCCAACACCAGCTCATCATGCACTTGCATGACAAGCTTAGTCGCGAGCTTTTCCGTCTCAAGCCAGCCCTGCACGGCAATCATGGCGAGCTTGATGAGATCAGCGGCGGTTCCTTGCATTGGCGCGTTGATTGCGGCGCGCTCGGCCCCCTGACGGCGGCCTTGGTTGGACGAGCGAATATCGGGCAGCCAGAGGCGGCGACCGAATACAGTTTCCACATAGCCGCGTTCGGTAGCTTCGGTGCGGGTGCGTTGCATGTAGGCGGCCACACCGGGGTAGCGGGTGAAGTATTTGTCGATGTAGCTCGCCGCCGCACTGCGCTCGATGCCAAGATTGGCGGCAAGGCCAAAAGCACTCATGCCGTAAATGAGCCCGAAGTTAATCACCTTCGCGTAGCGGCGCTGCTCGCTACTCACGGCCTCACGCGCAACACTAAAAACCTCGGCGGCAGTGGCGCGGTGTACGTCCTCACCCTGATGAAACGCCTCCATCAAGCCTTTATCTTGCGACAGATGCGCCATGATGCGTAGCTCGATCTGTGAATAATCCGCGCTCACAATCACCGAGCCCGCCGGTGCGATAAAGGCCTCGCGAATGCGCCGGCCTTCCGCCGTGCGTACGGGAATGTTTTGTAGATTAGGCTCCGTGCTCGATAGCCGCCCGGTCACGGCAACGGCCTGTGCGTAATTGGTATGTACGCGCCCCGTCTTGGCATTCACCATGCGCGGCAATTTATCGGTGTAGGTGCTTTTTAATTTGGAGAGGCTACGGTGCTCCAAAATCACCTTCGGGAGCGGGTGATCGAGAGCTAGTTTTTCGAGCGTGTCTTCGTCGGTGCTTGGTGCCCCGCCGGGGGTTTTTTTCACAGGTTTAATGCCCTGTTTATCAAACAAAATTTCACCGAGTTGCTTAGGCGAGCCCAAGTTAAACGGCTGCCCCGCGAGTTCGTGCGCGCGCGCTTCGAGAATGAGCATTTTTTGGCCGAGCTCACCCGATTGTTTTTCGAGTAACTTCGCATCGATCAGCACGCCATGTCGCTCCATCGTGAGCAGCACTTGCGAGACGGGCACTTCGAGCCCGGCGTAAATGTGGCTAAGCTTCGCGTCGCGCGCGATTTGCGGGTGCAGCGCTTGGTGCAGTTGCAGCGTAACGTCCGAATCTTCCGCCGAATACTCAGCCGCAATATCAATCGCGACTTGCTCAAAGCCCAATTGGGACGCGCCTTTCCCGGCAACGTCCTCAAACGATATCGTCTTCGCACCGAGGTGGCGCGAAGCCAACGAATCCATATCGTGACGCTGATGACTTTCCAATACATACGATTGCAATAACGTATCGTGAACATAGCCCGCAACCTTGATGCCGTGATTAGCGAAGACATGCAAATCGTATTTGACGTTTTGGCCGAGTTTTTTCTTGCTTGCGTCCGAAAGCCATGGCCGCATTTTGTCGAGCACTAAATTAAGCGGCAGCTGATCGGGCGCACCCGGATACACGTGCGCGCACGGCACGTAGGCCGCCTCGCCCGCCACACACGAAAACGAGATACCCACAATCTGCGCCCGCATGGGTTCGAGGCTGGTGGTCTCGGTGTCCAGTGCGACGAGCTCCGCTAGATTTAATTTCGCGAGCCAGCGATCAAGATCAGCCTCGGTCAAAATGGTTTCATACGCACGTGTATTGACGAAGGCTGCTTGCGCGCTTGCGGGCAGCCCGGCAGACCAGCGGGTGGCACTTGCGTCTTTCGCGGCCTGCTTGAAAACCGGCGCGGAATCTAGGGTTTCGGCATTTTTGTGGATGCCAAGTGCGGCTCGCAAACTACGAAATCCGCAGCGCTCGTAAATCGCATCGAGCTTGGCTAGGTCTGGTGTTTTGAATTGAAGTTCATCGAATTCAAGCGGCAACGGCACGTCACACTTCACCGTTACCAGCTCCCGCCCGGTCGGTAGCCAATCGAGTGCTTTGCGTAAATTTTCGCCCACCACCCCTTTGATATTGGCCGCGTTCGCCATGACCCCGTCGAGCGAATCGTATTCGGCAAGCCATTTCGCGGCCGTCTTCGGGCCTACTTTTTCTACGCCCGGTACGTTATCGACCGTGTCACCCATCAGCGCCAGATAGTCGATGATGCGATTGGGCGGCACACCAAATTTTTCTTTGACACCGGCACTATCGAGTTTTTCATTACTCATCGTGTTGTACCAGAGCACATTGGCATCCACCAACTGCGCTAGATCTTTATCACCCGTCGAGACAATCGTCGAAACCCCACGCGCACTGGCGTGTTTGGTGAGGGTGCCAATGACGTCGTCCGCCTCCACGCCGTCCACCACCACGCAAGGCCAGCCGAGTGCTTCGATCATTTCACGCAGTGGCGCTAATTGCGCGACCAAATCTTCTGGCATCGAGGCGCGATTCGCTTTGTAGTCGGCGTAGAGGTCGTCGCGAAAGGTCTTGCCCTTTGGGTCGAAGACGCACGCGCTATAATTGACCGGGTATTCTTGGCGAAGCTTATTAAGCATATTGGCGACGCCAAATATCGCGCCGGTAGGCTCACCGGAAGGGGCACGAAAATCTGGCATCGCGTGAAATGCGCGGTAGAAAAAACTAGAAATATCGACGAGCAGTAATTGATTGTCCACGGTAGCTGGGCTCATTGGAGAAAAGATGTTGGAACGTAAAGACGCAGCAAAAGTAGCAAAGGTGCCAAAGCGTGCCGACCCGGATTTAAAACATCAATCGTTATTTGCCGCGCGTGAGTCGTGGTGGATGTTTAACATTATCGCCGAAATGGTTTCAGCCTCCGAGAAGCTCGGCAACGTTTCGCCTGCTGTTGCTATTTTCGGTAGTGCGCGCTTGAAAGAAGGCACGCCCTACTACATCCAGACCGAAATCATTGCCCGTAAATTATCCGATGCCGGTTTTGGTGTGCTCTCTGGCGGCGGCCCCGGTATCATGGAAGCGGCCAACAAGGGCGCGATTGCGGGCAAGAGCCCGAGCGTTGGGCTCAATATCGTGCTGCCATTCGAGCAAGGCGGCAATGGCTATCAAGATGTGTCGATTTCGTTTCAGCATTTTTTCGCGCGCAAAACCATGTTCGTGAAACACGCTGCTGCTTATGTGGTGATGCCCGGTGGGTTCGGTACGCTTGACGAGCTTAGTGAGGCGCTCACGCTGATTCAAACCGGCAAGATCCGCCGCATCCCTGTCGTGCTGGTGGGCGCACAGTTTTGGTCGGGCTTTGTCGATTGGATTAAAACCACCTTGGTCGATGA
>JAYVGG010000028.1:0-5895 GCA_043772475.1 Burkholderiales bacterium | reverse complement strand
GAATTTTGCGCTTCGCGCATCTTCACCCCTGATTCGCGCGCCTGCTCCGAGCCCTGCACCACTTGGCCAATGGTGCGGTTCACGGTGCCGATGGTGTCGTTGGTTTCGATCTGAATGTTCTGCACCAAGGTTGAAATCTGTGCGGTTGCTTGACGCGAGTTTTCGGCTAATCGCTGCACCTCTTCGGCCACCACCGCGAAGCCGCGCCCGGCTTCACCGGCCATCGCGGCCTGCATGGAGGCGTTGAGTGAGAGCACATGGGTGCGCTCAGAAATCGTATTGATTAGGTTTACGATCTGCGAAATCTCTTGCGAGCGCTCGCCCAATCGCTTGATCCGTTTTTCCATCTCCGAAATCGTTTCGCGAATCGCGTCCATGCCCTTCGCGGTGGTTGCCACGGTTGCCATCGCCGATTCAGTGTTGGTCGAGGCCTCCGCCGCAGCCGTGTTTGAGTCCTGCGCGAGGCGCGATACGTCCTGCATCGAGGCGGTTGCCTGCTGCAAGCTGTGCACGAGTCGGTTCACCGACATACGCTCGCTTGCCGCCACCGTATTCACCGCGTCTGATTGCTGCTTCACGCGCTTCGAGGCGTGCTCTACGACCCCGGCAATTTTGGTCACGTCGCGCATCACGCCGACGGTTGCGTCCGTCATCTGATTGATGGAGTCACCCACCGTGCCAAGAATGTCTTCTGTGACCGGCGCGCGTACCGTGAGATCGCGTTGCGAGAGCTCGGCCACGGTGGTGAGTAAGCCAATAACGGAGTTGTTAAGCTGCTCGTTTTCGCGCTCGGCTTTTTGCGCGGCATTGATGCGCTCATCGAGCAAATTATTGAGCGCGCTGCCGAGCGTGCCCATTTCGTCGTTGGTCTTAATATCGGAGCGCGCCGAAAAATCGCCGCCCGCTACTTTGGCTACCGTCGATTGCAGTTGTGCGATCGGGCTCGTGAACTTCTCGACGAAAAAAAGTATCAGTAAGCTCACGAGCGCCGACAAAATTAGCGCCGTGATGACGGCCGTTTGGATCGACTTTGTTTGTAAACTGTCGGCGGCAGCGTACACCTCTTTGGCATCCTGATTTACGACTAAGGCCCACTTAATCCCTCTGAACGTAAACGGTGTGTAGGCACCGGCGACTTCGCTTCGTAGTCCCTGATAAACCATCACACCCGTCTCTCCAGCGAGCGCTCGCGTGACCGCCTCGGTGCCAATCGAAAATAGCCCAACGGCTGTATTTTTCTTACGCATTGCTTCAACCCGCGCCGCGCCGAATCTCTCGGCGTTGGCGTTAAGCCATGCTTCGCGACCTTCGACCATAAAGCGGATTTCCGAGCGTGCGAGCTTATCTGAGCCAACCAAGATAGATTGCCCCGTTTCGCCCAGGCCAATTTCGACCCATTTTCGATCACCTGTCATGATGCCGTTGAGGCGGTCGGCGGGAATGACGATCACGGTAGCGCCGAGCAGTGTCTCGCGGTCAAAAACCGGCACCGCAATAAAGGCCGACCAGGCGTTGTTTGCAGGCTGATAGGCCGTAAAGTCGGCGACAAACACGTCCTCGGCTGACTTGGAGGCGAGCGCCTTCAATGCAACCTCCGCCATCGCTGATTTCGCGGCAGCACCCGACTCAAGCAGCACGCCAAAATCCCCCCCTTTTGCGGTGCTGTAAACAACGCGGCGGCTTTCTGCATCAATGAATAGCAAGTCCTGAAGGCCGAGACGCGTTTGCGTGGCGATCATATTGGAGTGAATTTGTGCATGAGCGCGTGAATAGACGCTGGCGTCGGCCGCAGGCAGCTTACTTTTCTGCCCAATCGGGTTGGGATTCGCGGCAACATATTGGTGCTGTAAAACAAGGCCAGTCAGGTCCAGCTTTTCTACCGCGTCGGCAAAGTTTGGCGGTGCGCCGAGATTACGTTTTGTGAATTCGGCGGTGACTTCCTTGGCGTAATATTCGGCCACGGCAGGGCGCAGGGTCGCTATTTTGGCGTCCCCGCCCAATTCGCGAACGAGCGTTGCGACGGCGGGCCGCAATGCCCGAATTGCGTCAGAGGCAACCGTGCTGCGCGATAAAGACTGGGTCTCAACGACCAAGGTGCTGAAATAGTCTTCGATCTGTACCTTGCGGGTTTCACGAAGTGCAACCAGCCGATCCTGCGCGGCCGCGTTCAGCGTCTCGCGCGCCGAGCCCAGCGTGGTGCGCCCAATCAGGTAGCTCGCTAACAGAATCGACAATAAGGTAACGGCGGTGCCGACTACCAAGAGCTTTGCGCGAATGTTCATCGTGAACTCCGTAAGACCAACATCATTAAATAAGTCACGCCTCCAAAAAAGCGGCGCAGGTGAAAAAAATCAGTGCGAAACAGGTCGGGTAAATTCGCTAAAGAGCCTGCGCTCGTCAAGCTCAATCCAGACCCCGGTTGGATCGCGGTAGCGGGCGCGCGTAAAGAGGGCGAGCGTGTTGTGGCTATGATCGGCGGCTTGAATTTGCTCGGGTAAGAATTTTTTGCGATCCGGTAGGCCGTCGATAATAATGCCCACCGCATCCTCGCCGTAGCCACACACGAGCAGCATCGGCACCTTGCTGGTGTCGTGTGTCAGACCAAGCCAGCTGGCGATATCCATCACGGGAATGATATTTCCATGCAGGTTGGTCAGCCCGCGAACGCCGTCTGGTGCGCCGGGTAGTCTAGCAATGTCCGGCAAGCTCGCAAGCTCACTTGCGTCTTCAAAGCGGATCACGAGCTGTGCGTTCCCAATCCGATAGGCTTGCCGATCAATCGTGTTCGGCTCAGTTGGGGCGGTGATGGCTGTGCCGGCACCAAGCGCCGCTGTTGCTGCAAATAGGGGAGTCCCGAGCGGGGGAGTGGGTTCCATCGCGTCTAAAACGCCTTGATTTGTTCCAAAATTTGTTCGGGCGTGTAGGGCTTCACCACGTAGCCGGCGGCACCCTGCATTTGCGCCCAGATTTTGTCGGCCTTCTGATTTTTTACCGTGACCAACACCACCGGAATTGCTTTGGTTGTCGGATCTTTGCGAAGCTCGCGCATGGTCGCAAAACCATCCATTTCGGGCATGTTCACATCGAGAAAAATGAGATCGGGTTTCTCGGTGCGCGCGCGCACCAAGGCATCTTTGCCATTGACCGCTGTGTAAACATGTACACCCGTGCCGCCGACAATTTTTTCGATATTTAGCAAGTCCGCCGCCGAATCGTCTACGCAGAGTACTTTGCGAACCGTCATTTCATGCCCTTTAATTTGTTTATAAAGCTAAATTAGAATTTGCGAATTTCGTCGAGTACGGCAGCGCTGGATACGGGCTTGGGCACGAAGCCTTTGCCGCCTTGCATTTTTGCCCAGAGCTGGTCAGCACGCTGTGATTTGCTCGACACAAAAACAACTGGAATATCGCGTGTGGCCGGGTCTTTCTTGAGCTCGCGTAGCACCGCAAAACCGTCCATATCTGGCATCACAATATCCAGAAAAATGAGGTCCGGCTGGTCGATTCGGGCGCGCGTGAGTGCATCGAGCCCACCGGTCGCCGTCAGCACCTGCACGTTTGCACTCAGGACAATTTTTTGTATTGTCGCAAGATCAGCGGCGGCATCATCAACGCACAGTACCTTGGAAACAGTCATCGTCGTTCCGATCAGCCTAGCGAGGTTTGCCGACGGGCAAAAAGCGGACGATGGTCTCGAGTAGCTTGTCCTCATCGACTGGCTTGGTCAGGTACGCGTCGCAGCCCGCCATCGCGCCACGAATTTTGTCGAACGGTGAGCCTTTGCTGGTCAGCATCACGACGGCTGTTTTGTTCACGCCCTTTTTTGACTTAATAAGCTTACACACTTGGTAGCCATCAATACCCGGCATGATCACATCGAGAAACGCGCATGCATAGTGCTTCATCCCGGTAAAGCCAACCGCCTGCTCACCGCTCTCGGCGTAGTCGATATTGAAACCGAAGGGAGCAAGCTTGGTCTTCATGAACTCACGCACCGTGAGGTTATCGTCGACCACGAGTACCCAATCAGCGGTGGGCTCAGTGGCAGGGGCCAGCGGTGCAGGTGGTGCGACCCATGCGGGCGTTGCCACCGGAACGCTTGGCGCAACCGTCGACGTTGGGTGTGTCAGCGCTTCTGTGATCGCAGGTTGCGGTGCAACCGGTGTCACGATGGTGGTGTTCGCGAGGGTTTTGTCAGACATCGGCGCGGTGGCGGCCGCAATCTGCGTGCGGGCGGCAGCAATAATCGCAGCCCCGACCGGCGTTTGCGATGGGCTAGGAGCCGTGATGGCAAGATCAAAGGCTCGAAAAAGCTTAGACCATTGCAGCGGCCGCGCTAAAGCCGGGTAGCCCGTGCCGTGATCGCTGTCGCCGATCAAAATCACCGGCACATTGCGCGCGGCGTTGCGGTGTTTTAAGAGTTCCACCGCCTGTGGGTCGGCCGCATCAACCAAGTAAATGTCAGGGATGCCGTTCACGGTATTGTGTTGCAAAAATTTTGGGCTCCGCCGTGCGGATAATCCAAAAATAGAGGACAAAACAATCCGCTCGGTTTGGTTGAATCCGATCACCTCGACCGCGTAGGCAAGTTTCCGCTCTGTGCTCATCTGTCGTCCTGTTTCAACGTGCTCAATTAAAATCTGGCACTGGATACCGCGATCGCGGCTTCGATAATGTCGTTAGTTATTTGGAAGCGCTCTGAAGGGTGTTTGGCCATCATGCGATTGACCAGGGGCTCCAGAAACTTGATGTGATCGGGAAGCTCAGGGATCTCGGCATTCACATGCTGAAACAGCACCGACTGCGGATTGCTGGCGCGGTAGGGTTTTTTGCCGGTAAGCATCTCAAAAAACATCACACCCAGCGCGTAGATGTCAGCGCGGTGATCGACGGGTTGGTCACTCGCTTGTTCGGGCGAAAGATAGGCTGGCGTGCCGTAAACCTCGCCGGCCACGGTTAAGTGCAACTGCGTTTCCATTTGCATGGCGATACCGAAATCAACCAGCGCCAGACTGCCGTCCGCGCGAATCATGATGTTGTCTGGCTTCATGTCGCGATGCACGATGCCTTTTTCGTGGATCGCCGCGAGCGCACCCGCGACCTGTACGAGGGACGCAATTGCCACCTCCGGGTCGAGCGCTTCGGTCATCATGGCGCGCATATCGCCGCCGGGAAAATATTCCATCGAGATGTAAGCGTGCGCTTCGCTAAAACCCTGCGCGTATATTCGGGCGATGTTCGGGTGGTCAATTTGGCAGACCAACGCGTACTCGCTAATAAATCGCTGAAGCGATTCGTCGTTTTCGTCGGTCGGAATCGCGATCATCTTGAGCACATGCTGTGCGCCGTCGGAGACGTGCTCGGCAAGATAGACATGCGACATCCCGCCTTGGCCGAGCTTCTTGATGAGGCGGTAGCCGTCGAGCCGAATCGCTTCGTTGCCGTTGGGGGTCATGTTGGTCATGCCGCTTTGGCGTGCCGCGCGCGCGGCGGCCACGGCAGCGGTGTTGGCGGCGACGGAGGATAAAATCCTCGCATAAAAATCGTCGCTAGGTTGCCCCGCGCGCGGCAGTAGCCCGGTCACTTCGAGGATATCCGCCATAGCTTCGCGGCCTTTTACCTCTACTTGCCCCGACCTTGCCACCACGAACCGATCACCCGCTTTGGAGACGACTGCCGATGAAGCGGCAATGCTCCAGCCTAATTCTTTGGTCATGGATTCGAGGCGCGAGGCTAGGTTAACCACATCGCCCAAAATGGTGGTTTCGGCATCCTGATGTGTGCCCAGCGTTGCGAGTGATACTTCACCGCAATGCAGGCCCACGCCAATCGCAAAGCGCGGCAGTTTTCGGTCGCCAAAGCGCTCGTCGAGCCACTTTTGGAATTGATTGGC
>JAYVGG010000027.1:0-6528 GCA_043772475.1 Burkholderiales bacterium | reverse complement strand
GCGGTGTTGGGCGATGTTGAGCTTTCACGCAGCATTTACAACTGGGTGGGCGATCTTTGCCAAACCTTGGGTGCGAGCGAATCCGACTTGGTGCCGTTTGATAAATACGCTGCCGCCGCGAATGGCTTGGCGAACCCATCGTCTGCCGCACGCGCGCTTTTTGGCGGTGCTGCCAATATCGAGCGCGTCGATAAGCTCGTGCAAGGCATCGCCGCACAACGCGGCTTGAAGCACCCAGCGATTGACGAGATCGTCGGTTTGGTCGATGCAAGATTGGCGGCCAATCGGGCAGCTGCGAAGTAGTTTTTTTGTGATGAACCGCGCCAAACTCTTGTATTCGCGCGGGTTTCCGTAGGGTGTAGACCACGCACGCGGAGCCTCAATTGTGGCTTTTGCGTGCGCGAGTCGCATCCTATTTTCATTTGGGCTACGTCCGCCCAGCGCCTTACTTCACTAGATTGCGGGTCAAGCCCGCAATGACAAGCGAATGTTGGCGCGTCTCGCCAGCACCTTCGACTTTCACCGCACCACCCTCTCAACTGTCATTGCGGCGAAGGCCGCAATCCAGCGGCGTTGATCGTGCGCTGCCAAAGCTAATTTACGGCGCGAGCCCCGTGCGTGCGTCATGCACCACGTGCCCTGAGCCTTCACAGCCAGCCCCACATTCTGATGTTGACAAACTTGCATCCCACACAAGTAACTGTGTAGAATAAGGCTGTATGTATAAACAGCCTTGAGGTACAAACAGCCATGAGGAAAACATGTCCACAAACTTAGCGCTTGACGATACCCTGATTGATGCCGCGAAGACACTAGGCCAGCACCGCACCAAGCGCGAGGCTGTTACGATTGCGCTCGAGCAATACATCCAGCGCTTGAAACAGCGAGACGTGATCAACGCCTTTGCGTCGATCGACTACGATAAAAAATATAACTACAAGCGTCACCGCAAAGCCACGTGAAGATTCTTGTCGACACGTCGATTTGGTCAGCCGCAATGCGTCGCAGCAGTGCGACGGAGACCGCAGAAACACATGAACTGCGGCGGCTCATCAATGGATTTCGCGCCACCTTGATCGGGCCCATACGCCAAGAGATTTTGTCTGGCATACCGAACCCCAAGCAATACGAAACCTTGCGCGCCCTCATGACGGCATTCGTCGATGAGCCGATTACGTCTGCCGACTACGAGTGTGCGGCCCATTTTTTTAACCGCTGTCGTGCCAAGGGTGTGCAGGGTAGCCATGTGGATTTTCTAATTTGCGCGGTTTCGGTGGCTCGCTCGCTCCCAATTTTCTCCATCGACAAAGATTTCGTGGGCTATGCAAAATACCTCCCGATCACGCTGTACAAATTGAAAGTGGCCTGATATGTCCAAACCCAAAACTCTCTACTCCTGCACCGAATGCGGCGGCCAATCGCCGAAGTGGCAGGGCCAGTGCCCTGCGTGTAGCGCGTGGAATACGCTGGTGGAGTCTGTCGCCACACCCACCTCCACACACCGCTTCGCGACCCTCGCGGGTGTGAACGTGGAGCGTGGCCGCATACAACTTCTCAACAAAGTCCGCGCCGAAGATGTGCCGCGCAATACCACCGGGATTAGCGAATTTGATCGCGTGCTCGGCGGGGGCTTAGTGGGTGGTGCGGTGATTTTGATCGGCGGCGATCCGGGCATTGGCAAATCAACCTTGCTCTTGCAAACGCTCTGCGCGATCTCAGGAGGCGCATCGGTGCTCTACGTGAGCGGCGAAGAAAGCCCGCAGCAAATTGCGCTACGCGCGAAGCGTTTAGGCATCGATAGCCATGATGTAAAACTCTTAGCCGAAATCGAGCTTGAAAAAATCCTCGCCACCCTCGCCACCGAAAAGCCGCAAGTCGCCGTCATTGATTCAATCCAAACGGTTTACTCCGGCGCTCTCACGAGCGCGCCCGGCTCAGTCGCACAGGTGCGCGAATGCGCGGCACACCTCACGCGCTACGCGAAATCAAATGGCACCACGCTGATTTTGGTCGGCCACGTCACCAAAGAGGGCGCGCTTGCTGGGCCGCGCGTGCTCGAACACATGGTCGATACCGTGCTCTATTTTGAGGGCGATACGCACTCCACGTTCCGCCTAATCCGCGCAGTGAAAAACCGCTTCGGTGCGGTGAACGAAATCGGTGCCTTCGCGATGACGGAGAAGGGCTTACGCGAAGTGACCAACCCGTCGGCCATGTTTCTATCGCAACACAGCAACAACGTGCCCGGTAGCTGCGTGATGGTGACGCAGGAAGGCACGCGGCCCTTACTGGTTGAGATTCAAGCGCTGGTGGACACCGCACACATGCAGCCCAAACGACTCTCAGTGGGCTTGGAGCAAAACCGGCTCGCCATGTTGTTGGCCGTCTTGCATCGTCACGCCGGCATCGCCTGCTACGACCAAGATGTATTTATCAACGCCGTCGGCGGCGTAAAAATCGACGAGCCCGGTGCCGATTTAGCAGTCCTTCTCGCCATCGTCTCCAGCCTCAAAAATAAGCCAATCCCTAGTAAACACGTGGTGTTTGGTGAGGTCGGCCTCGCTGGTGAAGTACGCCCCGTGCAGCGCGGTCAAGAGCGCCTACGCGAAGCCGCCAAGCTCGGCTTCACCCACGCGATTGTCCCCAAGGCCAACAAAACCAAACAAAAAATTGACGGGATGGAAGTGATCGGGGTCGAGCGGGTGGAGGAGGCGGTGGAGGCGATGCGGGGGTAATTTGACTTGACGAAGCTATATCTGTTATGGAATAATTTGTATGACGAAATCCCCTGAAAAACCGCTCAAGTGGGTGGGAAGTAGCAAACGTGATTTGTTAGCCCTCCCAGTAGCAGTTCGTAAGGCGTTTGGCCATGCGCTGGACTTCGCGCAACGCGGTGAGCAACACGACCACGCGAAAGTGCTGAGAGGATTTGGTGGCGCGGGTGTGGTGGAAATTGTTGAGGATGATCGTGACGGCACCTACCGTGCGGTTTACACCGTCAAATTCAAAGAAGCTGTCTTTGCGCTCCACGTGTTCCAAAAGAAAAGTGTCGCTGGCATTGCAACACCGAAGCCCGACATCGACATTATTCGCCACCGATTAAAAATTGCAGAAGCTATTGCCAAGGAGATGCGTCATGAAAAAACGAGCCACTGAGAAATTAGACGTTGAAGACAGCAGCGGCAACGTCTTCGCCGATCTCGGTCTGCCGAATGCAGAAAAACTCAAAATTAAATCGGGTCTCGTCATCGAGATCACCAAGGCCATCCGCAAACTCGACCTCACGCAAACGGAGGCGGGCGAGCGTATGGGACTCCCTCAGGCGAAGGTCTCGTTGATGTTGCGGGGGCAGTGGAGCAATATCTCCGAGCGAAAACTCATGGATTGCTTAAATCGCCTTGGGTACGACATTGAAATCAAGGTGAAGCCGACTAAGCGGCTGCTCGGCCAATTGCGCCTTGCCGCCTGAGGGACGGATCAATGACTGGACGAATCAAAATCACGGTAGGCAGCGAAAATGTATTTCGCGATTTAGGCTTCGGAATCGTCGATGCCGAAAATCTAAAGCAACGTTCTACACTCATGATGCGCGTGGAAAAATCGCTAAGAGCGCAAGCGCCGACCATCGCGCCACCACGATCGAATGGTTGCGCGAGGACGCAGCACACAGCGCCGCACTGCTTGAGGCTGCGCTGGAAACGCAAGACGCAGGCGATTTCATGGCAGCCCTCAGGCTCATCACCGACGCACGCGGGGGCATCGCGCAAATGGCGGCGGATACCGGCTTAAACCGTGAAGGCCTCTACCGCACGCTCTCAAAAAATGGCAACCCGCCGCTCTCGAGTTTATTGCCAATCTTGCAGGCGTCGGGGTTGAAGATTGCGGTGAGTGTGATTTGAATCACCGCTTGCTGGGCTACCGATTAAGCTTGCCGAAAACACGAAAAAATGCTTCAAGCCATCCATAATCTGATTAAGGCGCACCCCAGCCCCGCCGCCCAACCCTCAATCCACCACCGCCGCCACCAGCAGCGCAATCACGCCGCCGAGCCCCGCTGGCAACCCATAGCGTTCGAGCTTGGAGATTGATTCACCGGCAATCACCACCACCGGCACCGTGGTTTGTTCCAGCACTTTATTGGTGGTGGAATCTTCGAGCATCCGCGTGAGCGAATTTTTCCGCGCGGTACTCATCACGATCCGGTCGCACCCGAGGCTCTGCGCTTGCTCAACAATACTCAGTGCATGGTCGCCAACGCAGTAGTGGGTGGTGCAGGGCAGGCCAAATTTTCCGAGCAATTCTTTGGCCGGCTTTAGCGCTTTTTGCGCTTCATCGTGGTGGAACGATTCGCGTGAGGCCCGGCTGAGAAATTTCCCAATGTGGCGTGACAGCGGCGACTGTACATTCAAGAGATGAATTTCCATCTCATGATGATTCAGTAATTCATTCGCCACATGGCGCACCGCAAAAGCGGAATTGGGTGAGCCATCGACAGGGACAAGAACTTTAAGCATAGTAGATTCTCCTTTAGTAGGGTCAAGATTGGGCTTCGGTTCGGCTTCGATCAAGCTATTGAGTTTGGCAAGGTGGGCGGAAATACGCGATTCAAGCCGGCGGTGGTTTTTGACAAACCCACCCCACAGCACGCCACCAATAAGGGCTATGTAAACGAGCGCTGTCGAGGCGTAGTTGGCGGCAAACGTGGGCTTTAAAAGTGGCTCAGCCGTAATCATCTTGGCGGCCGTCATCGCCAGTACGCCCGCACCAACATAAACAATAATCGGATATCGCTCTACCCAGCGCAGCATGATGGTGCTGCCCCAGACGACGATGGGCACACTAATCAAGAGGCCAAGCCCCACCAGCACGTAGCTACCATGTGCGGCACCGGCCACGGCGAGTACGTTATCGAGCCCCATCACGAGATCGGCAACCACGATGGTTTGAATCGCACCCATGAGCGTGAGCGATGCTTTGCCGTCGCCCTCTGCATCATGGTTATCTTCAGGCAAGAGCAGCCGGTAGGCAATCACGACCAACAGTAACCCGCCGACTAACATCAGCCCCGGTATCTTGAGTAGCCACACCACCACCAGCGTCAGCGCACTTCGCACCACAATCGCGCCGACGGTTCCCCACAAAATGGCTTTCTTTTGCAGCGGCTTCGGCAATCGGCGCGAGGCCAGCGCGATCACAATCGCGTTGTCTCCCGCCAACACCAAATCAATGATGACGATGGTCATTAGCGCCGTTAAAAATTCAATAGAAAAAAGATCCACAGTGATGTTCCTTGCAAGTTAAAGGGGCGTGCCGTTATGGCGAATTGGCAAAATGATTGCTGCAACAAGGCCAGTGTAGCGACGCAATCACATCGTGTAAAATCGTTTTTTGTCTATTAATCAATCGTAAAAATCGAAGTGTAAAAATCATGAATTTCAAACACCTGCATTACTTTTGGTGGGTCGCCAAAACCGGCAGCATTGCGCGCGCGAGTGAGCAGCTACACCTCACCCCGCAAACCATGAGCGGACAAATTAGCCTCTTGGAGGACGATCTCGGCACGCCACTTTTCGTCAAGCGCGGTCGTAACCTTGAGCTCACCGACGCGGGCCGCTTGGCGTTTGGATTCGCGCAAGATATTTTTGCGCTCGGCTCCGAGCTTGCCGAATCGCTTCGTGCCTATGCGAATGGTGAGCACGCCATCGAATTTCGCGTGGGAGTGGCCGATGCGGTGTCTAAATCCATCGCGTTTCGACTACTCGAGCCGGCGCTACAGCTCCCGCAGCCCACACGCATTGTCTGTCGCGAATTAGCGCTCGAAAGTTTGCTCACCGAGCTCGCCGCAAACCGGCTCGACTTAGTCATTGCCAGCGCGCCAGTCTCGCCCGCCATGCACTTGCGTGCGTACAACCACCGGTTGGGCACATCGGGCGTGAGTTTTTTTGCTTCAAGTGCCGTTCGCAAAACACTCAACGGAAAATTCCCGGCGTGTCTTAATGGCGCACCGCTGCTGGTGCCCGGTGCCGATACCCCGTTACGGCTCAGCTTGGCACAGTGGTGCAAAGACAATAAGCTTTCCCCTCGCATCGTCGGTGAATTCGACGACAGCGCCCTTATGAAGGCATTCGGCCAACGCGGCACGGGTGTCTTTATCGGCCCCACCGTATTGGAAGCCGAGATTGAGGCCCAATTCGGCGTAAAAACAGTGGGCAGAACGCGCGAGGTTGTCGAAGAATATTTCGCCATCTCGGTAGAGCGCCGTATCAAACACCCCTGCGTGATCGCGATCACCGAATCCGCGCGAGAGCGATTGTTTGGCGACAGGGCTAGTCGATAGCAATGCGGTAAATGCCACCAAACACCGCGCCTTTGCCTAGCCTGCATATTTCACGGGTCGGCCCCTCTTCAAGACGAGCATACAGGTGCGAAAATAGTGTGACAGCGAACTCATTTTGTACCGGCCTCCTGCGTTGGGCCTGTGGGCTCGATAGCGGGTCGCTGAACGCGCGCTTTTCCGCTCTCTTCTCT
>JAYVGG010000026.1:0-2881 GCA_043772475.1 Burkholderiales bacterium | reverse complement strand
GACCAAGCCGGGGTAGAAGAAGAGCGCCGCCTCATGTACGTCGCCATCACGCGTGCGCGTGAGAGGCTTTATCTATCCTATGCCGCGAGCCGCATGTTGCATGGGCAGACGCGCTACGGGGTGGTATCGCGCTTTATCGACGAGCTGCCTGCCGAGGGCTGCAAGTGGATTGTGGCCCCTGACAGAGGCGGCTTCGCCGATAGCCAAAGTGGCCGACAGACGAGTTTTTTTGATGCGCCGCGTTTTGGTGGCGGCACGCGCGCGGGCTCCACCTACACCGGTTTTAAGCAGTCCGAACGAGGCTATGGCAATACTGACGAGAAAGCGGCCGAATACGGCCGTGACGGCGCGCCGGATACCTCGCGCGCGGGCTTCGAGACACGGCGCGCGCAGCAGCATCCATTTGCAGTCGGCCAAAACGTGCTGCATGGAAAATTTGGCGAAGGGGTGGTGCTGAATTTTGAAGGTGTGGGCGGTGACGCGCGCGTGCAGGTGAAATTTCGTACCGAGGGCGTGAAGTGGCTAGCCCTCCAGTATGCGAAGCTCACCGCAATCTAAAACACTACTGCTTCAATTCGCCGTTTTGCCGAAACACCGCAATATCAACAAACTTACCGCCGTGGCGGAAATTGGGTTTGAATTCCACCACGTATCCGCCGGTGTCGACGCGGCTCAGTGCCGAGAGGGATTTTTGCAAGGTGGCGCGTGAGGGCTCTCTCCCCGCACCTTGTAGCCCACTCACGAGTATTTTCGCGGCAATACAGGCTTCGAGCGCGGTTACCGAGAGCGCATCCTTGCGCTCGGCGGCGGCCCATGCGTCATTGCATTCTTTCACCACGGGCAGCGAGCGCTGGCTTGGTAGGGGTACGGTGAGTGCGACTGAAATGCCGGCCGCGTTCTTGCCTAGCGCTTTCGCGAGCTGGCTCGCACCGGCAAACGAAAGGCTGGTTGTGACGTATTGTTTGTTTTGCGCCTTTAACGCCGTGACAAGCTGAGCAATCGGCGCGTACAGGGTGGTGACGACCAAAATCTGCGGGTCAGAGGCGATCACGGCTTGCACGTCGGCGGGGGAGATGTCCACGTTACGAGCAATGGCAACGCTCACCGGTTTTTTGCCAAATTTTTCGAGCGCGCGCGAAACCGTTTCAAAGTTTTGCTTACCAATAGCATCGTTGTAATGCAGCACGGTAACTTGCGAAGCGCCCACCCCACCCCAGAAGCCGACGATTTTCTGGATCTCATCTGCGTAGGTGGCGCGGATGGTGTAAACGAAATCGTTTTGCACGCGAATCGCGTCGGCACCCGTGAAAGGCGCGAAGAAAGGCACCTTTTGCTCTTTTACTAAGGGCATGGCTGGCACGCTTAATGTCGAGGAGGCGTAGCCAAAAAGGGCAACCACTTTTTGCTCGGTCACGAGTGTTTTTGTGTTTTCTGCTGCGAGCTTCGCGTCGTTTTTGTCGTCAAGGGTGACTAAGGTAATTTTTTTCCCACCGATGCCGCCAGCCGCGTTAATTTTGCCGAAGTAGGCGAGCGCCCCATCGCGAATATCTTTGCCAAGATCGGCGTTGGCACCGGTGAGTGGGGCTGATTGGCCGATGACAAGATCAGCGGCCAAAACCGGTGTGGCGATGAAAAATAGTGACAGCAAGAGTTTGTACATAGGGTGCGATCAAAAAAATAAAGAATGGGTCAGACACTAAGTAATGAGTGAGCGCTACTGGCGTTGACGCGCGGCGAGACTTTCGTCACTCAAGCGCTGAAAAAACACTTTTATAGCTGGTGTAATGGCTAATCATCAAGAGCGGCATCGCCACGATTAAGCCGAGCCCCCAAGGGAGCATCGCGAAAAAAAATAGCGCCAACATGAGTGCCGCAAAGCAGAGCAACGGTAGCACGTTTGAGAAAACCGCGTAGGCGCTCCAGCGAATCGCGTGTGCAGCGGGCATCGCGTTGAAAGCCAATAGGGGCGCGCAAAACCAGAGGATGGTGTTGACGCACATGAGAAAGCCCGCAGCGAGCGCCAGTTTCCAGCCGTGGCCTGCGAGTGCATTGCGGCCTGCCTGAAGCTCTTCGGCTGAAAGCGTGGTGATGGTGATTTTGGGTAACTCGGCCACGGCTAAAAACAACAGCGCGACTATTTCTGCCGCCAACACCAACGAGCCAACTTTAATCAAGGCGCGCGGGTTGACTTGAAAAGCGGCGAACAAATGGCGCACGGTAACGAGCCTGCCGCTGTCTTGATCACGTGCGGCCAACATCATGCCCGCCACAAAAACAGGCTGCAACATGGTGCCAATTACCGGGCCCAGGAGCGGAACCGCGAGAGACAAGAGCGTGACCAACATCCACAACGCGGTGAGCGCTATCCACTGAAACGGCTGCGCGGCAAACAACCCAAACGCGGCCTTGATCCAGCCGGCCCCAGCCGCTACGGGCACATCGTTGACAGTGATGCTCATAGTGCGGGTGCGGGCAAGAGCGCCGCCAGTGATTGCGTTTCGGCGATATGGTGGCGCAAGAGGCGCTCTAAAAAACCATGGTCACGCGGGTGCGTGAGTGCAGAATCACGCGGAAAATAATGGTAGCCCAAACGCCCCAGCCAAAATCGCAGCACGGCCGCGCGTAGCACTTGCGGCCATGCGGCGCGCTCGTTGGGGGTTAGCGGGCGCACGCTCGCGTAGCCCGCGATCAACGCGCGCGCACGCGTGGCATCGAGTGTTGCCACCGGGTATTTTGGTAAGTCGAGACACCAATCATTCACCGCAACGGCAAGATCAAACAATAAAAATTCTTCACACGCGAAATAAAAATCAATCATCTGCGGCGTGTGGCCAGCGTGCTCGCCCGTCTCCCCCCACAGAACATTGTCGCGAAAAAGATC
>JAYVGG010000025.1:0-2804 GCA_043772475.1 Burkholderiales bacterium | reverse complement strand
CAAGGAGCCTATCCTAAATTTTGTGTGTGAGGATTACCATACGACATCGCCAAACTCCGCCCCCCCATTAGCTTTCCAACCATTTCAACATTTCAAATCGTCACCCAAACCATCCAGATCCTCCCCCCGTCGCTACCGACGTTCCCGCTATTTCACGATGCCAACATTAACCACCTACATCACCGAGCGGACAACCAATCAAGGTAGCTATACTCGCGCCGCGAAGCAAATCCCTTGAGGGGCACCTATGAAGACCTTGGCCGCTTAATCCAGCTGACCCCACCCGCCCGACGACCCCTTCTGCAGTTCAAGCGGGGACGTACAAACCATGCCAAACCCCAATAACCACGCGCCGTTTGGTACAATCGCTCTTTCGGCATCAGAGCCTGCAAAACATGCGAAACCTTGAACAATTACTCACGCAATATGCGGCCTATCACCGCGATGAGCGCAATCTAAAAACTCATTTTGTCGGTGTGCCGATGATTGTTTTTTCGATCATCTTAGCCTTCGCGCAGATGGTCGTGGGCCCCGTGCATTTGGGCTGGGTCATCATCGTGCCAGCCATGGCCTATTTCCTCTACCTAGATCGCCCGCTAGGCTTTTCACTGGCCGCCTATCTGATTGCGAATACGCTAGTTGCCTCGGTACTGTCAGCGCTCACCGGGCTCACCACATGCCTGGTCCTGGCCGCCCTTCTCTTTATCGGCGGATGGGCGATTCAGTTTCTCGGCCACCGCTATGAAGGGGTCAAGCCTGCTTTTCTCGATGATGCGATGGGTCTCGTGATCTCGCCTCTGTTTTTGATGGCCGAAATCGCGTTCATGCTCGGCCATAAAAAACACCTTAAAAATTACATCGAAGCGCGCGTTGGCCGCACCATGCCGGCTCGCAACGGCGCGCCAATTGGCCCCGCCCGGTCCTCTTTCCCCGCTTGAATTTTTGAATTGCCTCTATGGCCAAATCCGCCAAGCACAGCCACGACCACGATCATGCCCACGACCACGCCGATCATGACGAGCATGAAGTCCCCGATGAGTTGATTACGATTCGCGATTTTGTGCGTTTTGCGGTGAGCCGATTCACCGAGGCGAAATTAGCGTTTGGCCACGGCAGTGTGGATGCGTTTGATGAGGCGGTGTATCTGGTGCTGCATACGCTACACCTGCCGCTTGATCGCTTAGAGCCCTTTCTCGATGCCTCGCTCACGGGCGACGAGCGTGCCGCCATCATGTGTGTGCTCACGCGCCGGGTGGAGGAGCGCATCCCGGCGGCCTACATCACGAACGAGGCGTGGCTTGGCGCGCACAAGTTTTATGTCGATGCGCGCGTGCTGGTGCCGCGCTCGTTTATTGCGGAGTTACTGCGCGAAGAA
This sequence comes from Burkholderiales bacterium, assembly GCA_043772475.1. Classification (GTDB taxonomy): domain Bacteria; phylum Pseudomonadota; class Gammaproteobacteria; order Burkholderiales; family Usitatibacteraceae; genus UKL13-2. The sequence goes on along the minus strand of JAYVGG010000025.1, from coordinate 1,429 downwards.
TTGTCGCCTTGGGTAGCCGATGCATCCAAGGTCACGCGCGTATTGGATCTTTGCGCGGGCTCTGGCTGCTTGGCGATTTTGGCCGCCCTCACCTTCCCGAACGCGAAGGTGGACGCGGTTGATTTATCAACCGACGCGCTCAAAGTCGCCAAACGCAATGTCGATGACTACGGCTTGCAGGCCCGTGTGACGCTGATCGAATCTGATCTTTTTGCCGCCCTGAAAGGCAAAAAATACGATGTCATCGTCACCAATCCGCCCTACGTGACGGCAGCGTCCATGAAAGCGCTGCCCACCGAATATCAACGGGAACCCGCGCTGGCTCTAGCAAGTGGCAAAGATGGGCTAGACCATACACGCAAAATTTTGCGTGATGCTGCCACCTACTTAAATAAAAACGGCGTGCTGGTCGCCGAGGTGGGCTTTAATCGTGCGGGCGTTGACGCGGCCTTCCCCGCACTCCCCCTCACGTGGGTGGAGACGAGTGCTGGAGACGGCGCAGTTTTCCTCGCGACGCGCGAGGATTTAAAAGCCGCGTAGCTTACAGCGCGACGCGAAATTTCGCCGCCGTTTTCAAGGTTACGTCTTCAAGCGTCACGCCGGGGTGTAGCTCAGTGAGCACCAGCCCCTTGCCGGCTTCAACTTCAAATACGCACAAGTCTGTGATGATGAGATTCACCACACCCTTGCCGGTGAGCGGGAGTGAACACTGCGGCAAAATCTTTGATGCGCCATCCTTTGATGTGTGCTCCATCAGCACCACCACGCGTCGCACGCCCGAGACCAAATCCATGGCCCCGCCTGGGCCTTTGACCATTTTGCCCGGCACCATCCAGTTCGCAAGGTCACCGTTTTCGGCCACTTCCAAGCCGCCCAAAATGGAGAGATCAATATGCCCGCCGCGAATCATGCCGAACGAATCGGCGCTCGAAAAAAAGCTTGAGCCGGGGATTGTTGTAATAGTTTGTTTGCCTGCGTTGATGAGATCGGCATCCAGCGTTTCTTCGGTCGGGAATGGGCCGATGCCGAGTAAGCCATTTTCACTTTGCAGCGTCACTTCCACGCCGGCCGGGATGTGGTTCGCCACCAAAGTTGGGATGCCGATGCCAAGATTCACATAGTAGCCATTGCGTAGTTCACGCGCGGCGCGTTTGGCCATGAGGTCACGAATCGGCGAATCTTTTTTGGACGCAGCGCCTTGTAAGGTGCGGAACTCGACGCGTTTTTCAAATTTAGCGCCCACAACAATACGATCCACAAAAATGCCCGGCGTATGGATTTGGTCTGGGTCTAGCGTGCCGATCTCGACAAGCTCTTCTACTTCGGCTACGGTGATTTTTCCGCAGGTTGCAATCATCGGGTTGAAGTTACGCGTGGTTTTACGGTAGACAAGATTCCCCGCCGCATCGCCCTTCCACGCTTTCACAAT
>JAYVGG010000024.1:0-15753 GCA_043772475.1 Burkholderiales bacterium | reverse complement strand
ACGCAAGTCGCTGGTGTGCGAATGCGCGCACCGATGATGTCGATCCACACCATCGCAGCCGGTGGCGGCTCGATACTGTATTTCGATGGCCAGCGCTATCGTGTTGGCCCCGATTCGGCTGGTGCCAACCCAGGGCCTGCCTGCTACCGGCGCGGTGGGCCGCTCACGGTCACAGACTGCAATGTGTTGCTCGGCAAAATTCAACCCGCTCATTTCCCCACTGTATTTGGCCGCGCCGGTAACGAGGCACTTGATGCCGACATCGTGCGCGAAAAATTCGCAACACTCGCCGAAGAAATTTCCAAGGCGACGGGCAAAACGCAAAGTGCCACTGAAGTCGCCGAAGGCTTCCTCAAAATCGCCGTCGCTAATATGGCGAACGCGATTAAATTTATTTCTGTGCAGCGCGGGCATGACGTAACCGAGTACACCCTGCAATGCTTCGGTGGCGCAGGTGGGCAGCACGCGTGCTTGGTGGCGGACGAGCTCGGCATGACGCGTGTGTACATACACCCACTCGCGGGCGTGCTCTCGGCTTACGGCATGGGGCTTGCCGATATTGTGGCGATGCGTGAGCGCGCGGTGGAGCAGGTGCTGAGTGCGACAGCGCATTCTGCGGTTGCAAAAGCGCTCGACAAAATCGCCCAATCCGCACGTGATGAAGTAATTGCACAAGGTATCGCGGCTGACCAAATCGAAATCAAGCGCCGCGTTCACCTGAAATACGCCGGCACCGATTCACCGCTCGTGGTGGAATTTGGCAGCGTAAAAATTATGCAGGCCGCCTTTGAGGCGCGCTATCGGCAACGCTTTAGTTTCCTCATGCCGGGGCGCGAGCTGGTGGTGGAAGCGGTCTCGGTGGAGGCGATTGGGGGTGGTGAAACGACGCTCGCAAAACCCCCCACGACAAGCCCAAACCCCGCACCCCCATTAGGGTTTGAGCCGATGTGTTGCGACGGAAAAACGCATAACACACCGATCTACGCACGGGACGCATTAGTTATCGACCAGCGCATTGTGGGCCCCGCCATCATCGCCGAACAAAACGCGACAACCGTGATCGAGCCCGATTGGGTGGCGCTAGTCACGAAAGAAAATCATCTCGTGCTCACACGCGTGAAACCGCGCCAATATCGCCACGCCGTCGGCACCACGGTAGATCCGGTGATGCTGGAAGTCTTTAATAATTTATTCATGTCGATTGCCGAGCAAATGGGCTTGCGGCTCCAGCAGACCGCCTACTCGGTCAATATCAAAGAGCGGCTTGATTTTAGTTGCGCGCTCTTTGACGCGATGGGTAATCTCATCGCCAACGCCCCGCACATGCCGGTGCATCTAGGCTCAATGGGTGAATCGATTAAGACCGTGGTTAGGAAAAACTTTGGCCGCATGAAACCGGGCGATGTTTTTGTATTGAATGACCCCTACAACGGCGGCACCCATTTACCCGATGTCACCGTCGTCACACCGGTATTTGGTGAGGGCGACAACGATATTCTTTTCTACGTTGGCTCACGCGGCCACCATGCCGATATTGGCGGCATCACACCCGGCTCGATGCCGCCTTTCTCGCGCACCGTGGAAGATGAAGGCGTGCTGTTCGATAACGTGAAGCTGGTTGAAAACGGCGTGATGCTAGAAGCCCAGATGCGTGAGCGACTTGCGAGTGCCAAACACCCGGCGCGCAACATCGACCAGAACATTGCTGACCTACGCGCACAAATTGCCGCGAACGAAAAAGGCGTGCAGGAATTAACCCGCATGGTGGTTCACTTCGGCCTCGAAACCGTCAGCGCCTACATGCACCACGTGCAAGACAATGCTGAAGAATGCGTGCGCCGCGTAATCGGTAATTTGCGCGATGGTGAGTTTTGCTACGAGATGGATAATGGTGCCATGATTAATGTGGCGGTGAGCGTGAACCACCCCGAACGCCGCGCCACCATTGATTTTTCAGGCACATCCGATCAACTCGAATCGAATTTCAACGCGCCTTCCGCCGTCGTTTACGCTGCCGTCTTGTACGTATTTCGCATGATGGTGGATGCCGATATTCCGCTCAACGCAGGCTGCCTAAAACCGCTCACCATCATCATCCCGCCGGGCTCGATGTTGAACCCTTCGCCCCCCGCCGCCACGGTGGCGGGCAATGTGGAAACCTCACAGTGCATTACCGACGCCATCATCGGCGCGCTCAACGTGATGGCCGCAAGCTACGGCACGATGAATAACTTCACGTTTGGCAACGCCAAGCACCAATACTACGAAACCGTATCGGGTGGCACCGGTGCAGGGCCAGGATTCCACGGCTGCGACACCGTGCAAGCGCACATGACCAACTCGCGTTTAACCGACCCGGAAATTTTGGAATGGCGTTATCCGGTGCGGGTGGTTGAGCACTCGATCCGCTTGGGGAGTGGCGGGCAAGGGCAGTGGCATGGCGGCAATGGGGCCACGCGCAAGATTCAATTTTTAGAGCCGATGACGGCGGCTATTCTCGCCGGGCATCGGCGCGTGCCGCCGTTTGGTATGCACGGTGGTGCGGCGGGGGGGCTCGGTAAAAACTGGGTGGTGCGTGCCGACGGTAGCATTCACGCGATGGGCTTTGCGGATGAAACTGAAGTTGGTGTGGGAGATGTGTTTGTGCTGGAAACGCCCGGTGGGGGCGGGTTTGGGGAGGCAAAGCTGCCCTCCTAGCGGTTCCTCAGTTTATTGCTGCGGCGTAAAAGCGCTTCTTCCAAGGGAGAGGGGTGGGATGAGGGGTGCCCCGGCTACCCAATCTGCGGATTGGCTGTAAAAATAACGGGCGTGGCTACTCGCGATTGGCAACGATGTCATTCCCACCCTGTACAAAGCGAATCGCATTGACCCTCCCATCTGCACCGCGTTTGAACCAGACCTTAACTCCCAATGCGGTAGCAGCGAAATGGTCGTCGCTCACGGCGGTGAGGGGAAAGGCACCCTGTCCCGTGGCTTGCGCCATCAATGTCTGTACCGCCACGGTGAAGGTTAGCTTGAAGGTTGGCGAAAGCGGAAATACGCCGGGGTACTCGGCCAATTTCTCCGTTGCGACTTTGTAGGACTTGGCCTCCGCCAGTTTCGCCGATGCCGGATCGCGTCGCGTAAACGGCACCAAGCCACCGCCTTGCGCCCACGATAGCTTGGCGCTCGCGCCGGTGCCTTCGCGTTTGAGTGCGGCATCAAAATTGAGCACGAAAAAATCGCCGCTGGTGTCATAGCCCAGCTCAAATTCGGGCTGACCCTCGGCCTGAATGTAGAGCTTGCCGTCACGCGTGCGTAACGTCGCTGGTAGCGTGCCACCAATCGTGTAGTCACCGATCAGGCTTTCCAACAGTGCTTTATCGGGGCTGGCCATACGTCGTGCGACACCGGGGTTTTCTTTGGCATCCAGCAGCGAATCAGCAAATTTGCCGATGCCGCCACCGGCCGTATCGGACAGCACGACAACAGCGCGCGCGTTGGCGCGGTCGGTCACGATGTAGCTTGAAAAGCCGCCTGTGCCACCACCGTGCTCCGCGACCTCGACCCCGTCCGCGAGTTTGCGACGAAACCAGTTCATGCCCACATCTTCTGCCCCACTCTTGTAGAGCGATTGTTGGGTTGTTGTGATGAGGCTTGTTTCACGCGTGCCTGGCTTGGCGATGGCAGCACGCGCATAAGCCGCCATGTCATCGAGCGTCGCACGCACCATGCCCACGCCCGCGAGGTCGGTGGCAATCGTCCAAGGCGGCATCGGCTTACGCGAGGTGTTGTGGCCCTCGGCAGCCCTCACGTGCGCGGCAGGCTTGGTAAGGTAGGCATTGTTCATGCCAATGGGTTCAAACAGGCGGCGTTTGAGCAACGCTTCAAAATCCTGTTTCGCAGTGTGTGTCACCGCGAGCGAGAGCGCCATCGCAGCAAAGTTGGAATACTCAAATTTGCTGCCCGGCTCATTCGTAAGTTTTGCCGACTTCAAGCGTTCGAGCAAAAGCGCCGGCGTCAATGCAGCATAGGGATTTTCGGGGTTCGCGGTTTCCATCCCGCTAGGTAGTCTTGGGATACCGGACGTGTGGGTGAGCACATGCTGCACGGTTACAAATTTGCCGTTCCACATCGGCACCACGCTGCCTTCGGGCAAGTACTTTTGCAACGGATCATTCAGCTTCATCTTGCCTTGCTCGACAAGATCAGCGACGAGAAAGGCCAACATTGTCTTGGAAATGGAGCCAATTTCAAATGCAGTATTGTCGCCCATTGCTTGCGCGCGCGTGGGGTCGCTGCACACGAAGGCCTTGCTTGTCTTCTCGCCAACGTAGGCGACGGCTAAGCAGCGCGCAACACGATCCCCATCGAAGCGCTGCCGTACTGCGCGCTCAAGGTCGGCGTTGGAATTGATTTGCGCGCTGGCCGTCGTTGGGACGAGCGCGGCGAGTAGCGCGGCTAGTGCGGGGGCAAGAGCGGCGGTTGGGTGACGGGCGCGATCTCGTTCAACAGTGCAGGCTGCGTGCTCAAGGGTGGACATAACAAATTTCCTTTTTTGTTCAATTCGGTCGATGCACGGATATTGCTAGTTGCAAAAAATTGCGGGTGGTCATGTCACCAAACGTTTCTAAGCTCCCGCAATTTCATAAACACCGTCTTCGCATCTGGCTTGACCCCGAGCTCAGGAAATCGTTCCCGCAATTCTGCAATCACCCGCGCATTACCGAGCCTGAAAAACGTGTTGTGATTTTTCTCGTCCGCTAACGTGGTCACGACCGAGGTTGCGGGATTGTGGCCACTCACGCGCGGCAAGAGTGCCGTAGCCGCCGCGTTATCGGGCTCACGCGAAAGGGTGAATTTCAGATTGGTCTCGATGTAATCGTGCCCCGGATAAATCTGCGTGTTGTCCGGTAGCTTCGCGAGCTGGTTCGCAAACGTTGCGTAAAGCTCTTGCACATCGCCGCCGTTATGGACATTACCCGCACCGGCGTTAAACAAGGTATCCCCTGAAAATAATGCGGGCTGTTCTGTATGTGAACGTAAACAGATGTGGCACATCGTGTGTCCCGGCGTATCGAGGCATTCGAGCTCAACGGTCTTACCAACTTTGATGATGTCGCCTGCTTTCACACCGCGATGCATGCCCGCAATTTTTCCGCCCGCTTGATGGTGGGCGATGATTTTGGCACCCGTCGCGGCGACGACCTGATCGTTGCCGCCGGTGTGGTCGTCGTGCTCGTGGGTATTCAGTATTTGCGTAATTTGCCAGCCGCGTACTTTGGCTGCCGCCAGCACTTTCACGTGGTCAAGCGGGTCTATCGCCAGCGCTTCGCCGGTTTCGGGGCAGGCGATGAGGTAGTTGAAATTGCGGTAGTTGTTGCCGGTCCAGATGCGTTCGACGATCATTGTGTTTCCGATGTGAAAGTAAGTTGTGAAGTTTACGCCTGCGCCAAAACGCGCAACAAAACAAGTAGAAAAAGTGGGTTGTGCGAAAAAATAAAAATCGGCTTACGTGGGCTGACATTGCCTATAAAATAGGCAGCTTTCCCGCGTTACCTAACGCAAACTCAGCGAAGCGCCTCTCTTGCAAATCGGCCCCATCACCCTCAAAAATCGCTTGATCGTCGCCCCCATGGCGGGCGTGACAGATCGGCCATTTCGCGTCATGTGTAAGCGACTCGGCGCGGGCATGGCGGTGTCTGAGATGGTGGCCTCGAATGCGAAATTATGGGCGAGCGAAAAATCCATGCGCCGTGGTGACCATACCGGTGAAGTAGATCCTATCGTGGTGCAGATCGCGGGCGCTGCGCCTGAGATGATGGCGGAGGCCGCGCGCTATAACGTTGCGCGTGGCGCTCAAATAATCGACATCAACATGGGCTGCCCCGCGAAAAAAGTCTGCAACGTGGCGGCCGGCTCAGCACTCTTGCAAGATGAGCCCTTGGTCGCGCGTATCTTGCGCGCGGTAGTCGATGCGGTGGACGTGCCAGTCACATTAAAAATCCGCACCGGCTGGGATCGTGAGCATAAAAACGCGTTGACGATTGCGCGCATTGCCGAAGAGTGCGGCATCCAATCTTTAGCCGTGCATGGCCGCACCAGAGCCGATCTTTACAACGGTGAAGCCGAGTACGAGACCGTGAAGGCAGTCAAAGCCAGCGTGAAAATCCCCGTGGTAGCCAATGGCGATATTGATTCACCCGAGCGCGCGCGTGATGTGCTCGCCTACACGGGGGCGGATGCGGTGATGATTGGGCGCGCGGCGCAGGGGGCACCGTGGATTTTTCGTGAGATAGATTTTTTCTTAAAAACGGGCACCCATTTGGCGCCGCCCACCCTAAACGAAATGCGAGAGATTACAATATCGCACCTGACTGACCTCTACGGTTTTTACGGCGAAGAAAAAGGCTACCCCATCGCCCGCAAACATATTGCGTGGTATTTGCAGGCGGCACCGGGTGGAGAAGATTTTCGGCAGCACATGAACACAATAACAACGACCGCGTTGCAGCAAGCGGCGGTTTTACAGTTTTTGAATCGTCTCGAATCCGCAGGGCATACTTTTTTCGCCTTTAATAATTCCGCACCTTCACCTGCCGATCAATTGCAATCGGCAGCGTAACTTACTCACGGCAATCAAGGAACAGCATGACCAGGGAACCCAAAGGCCATACCCTCGACGGTAGCGCCGACAGCGAATTATCCGCATGTGTACGCAAGATGATGAAGCAATATTTCACCGACCTTGACGGTGAAGACGCAAGCCATATCTACGACATGGTCGTCGCCAACGTCGAGCGCCCGCTGCTCGAAGTAGTGATGCACCAAGCCGAAGGCAACCAAACCCGCGCCGCAGAATTGCTCGGGTTGAACCGCAATACCCTACGCAAGAAATTGTCGCAGCATCGGATCGGTTAATCACGTTTCAACCTTCACCACAGCCACCGCAAGCCGTGCGCTCGGCCATGCACTTCCCCCTTTGAAAAAGGGGGATTGCGGGGGATTAAACGGCGTGTGCAAAACGCGACGACGGAAAATCCTCCTCAATCCTCCTTTTTCAAAGGAGGAAGTGCCCGGCCTAGAGCACACTTCGTGGAGCCAAAGCGCTATTCAACGAGTCACCCATGTCCACCGCCAATATCCCCATCAAGCGCGCCCTACTTAGTGTTTCAGACAAAACCGGCATCGTCGATTTCGCCCGTGCGCTCGCAAAATTCGGCGTAGAAATCCTTTCCACTGGCGGCACCGCCAAGCTCTTAGCCGACAACGGGATCCACGTAAAAGAAGTCGGCGATCACACCGGCTTCCCCGAAATGATGGATGGTCGCGTCAAAACGCTGCACCCAAAAATCCACGGCGGCATTCTCGCGCGGCGCGATCTCGCGCATCATGTGGATGCCATGCACACGCACCACATCGCGCCCATCGACATGGTGGTCGTCAATCTCTATCCCTTCGCAGCCACCATTGCCAAGCCGAATGTGAGCTTTGACGATGCAATCGAAAACATCGATATCGGTGGCCCCGCGATGGTGCGATCAAGTGCTAAAAATCACGCGTTTGTCGCGATTGTCACCGATAGCGTCGACTACGCGGCACTCTTAACCGAGCTCGCCGCCAACGCAGGCGCGCTCACCCACGCCACCCGATTTGCGCTGGCCAAAAAAGCCTTTAGCCACACCGCCGAATACGACGGTGCGATTGCGAACTACCTAACCTCGCTTGATGCCGACACCAAGCCACAAACATTTCCGCAAAAACTAAACCTCAATTTCACCCTCGCGCAACCCATGCGCTACGGCGAAAACCCGCATCAAGAAGCCGCGTTTTACACCGAGAAAAATCCCGCTGCCGGCACCCTCGCCAATTTCCGCCAGATCCAAGGAAAAGAACTTTCGTACAACAACATTGCGGACGCCGATGCCGCATGGGAATGCTGCCGCAGCTTCGATGTACCTGCCTGCGTCATCATCAAACACGCCAACCCATGCGGGGTTGCGATTGCTAACGACACACTCATCGCCTACCTGCGCGCGCATGAGACCGACCCGACATCCGCCTTTGGCGGCATCATCGCGTTTAACCGTGAGGTCGATGGCCCAACAGCGGCGGCGGTGGTGAAGCAATTTGTGGAAGTGCTGATTGCGCCTGCGTTTTCAAGTGAAGCGAAACAGATTTTCGCCAGCAAGCAAAACGTGCGCGTGATCGAAATCCCCCTCGCGCAAAGCCAGAACAAATTCGACATGAAGCGCGTCGGCGGCGGGATGTTGGTGCAGACGGCAGATAACTTTGACGTGGCTGAACTCAAAGTCGTTACCAAGCGCAAACCCACGCCCGATGAAATGAACGATCTCATTTTCGCTTTTCGCGTTGCCAAATTTGTGAAGTCCAACGCCATCGTTTTTTGCCGCTACGGCATGACACTCGGTGTCGGTGCTGGCCAAATGAGCCGCATCGACTCCACCAAAATTGCGGCGATTAAGGCAGCGAACGCGGGGCTGTCACTTAAAGGCTCGGTGGTTGCGAGTGATGCGTTCTTCCCCTTCCGCGACGGCCTCGATGTCGTCGCCGATCAAGGGGCCACCGCCGTCATCCACCCCGGCGGCTCGATGCGCGATGATGAAGTTATCAACGCCGCCAACGAGCGCGGCATTGCGATGGTGGTGACGGGAATGCGGCATTTTCGGCACTAAGCGTCGCGTGCAAAACGGTCGCGAAAAAACAGTGCGATAGGCTGGAACACCGCGCCAGCATTGGTGTTTTGCCGGTTCGCGGGTAAACGCGAAAAGATTATTCGGTCTGCGCCACGTTAGCCGCCGACATCGACAAAAGCACTATTGCATCGAGTGCAGACCGATCGTATTGCCTTCGGTATCGTGGACCAACGCACAGAATCCATGCTCGCCGAGGGACATTTTTTCGCTGAATATTTTGCCCCCGTTCTTCGCGGCGCGCGCGGCCGTGACCGCACAATCGTCACAGCCAAAATAGACCAACGTCCCGCCGCCACCAGGACTAAAACCATCCATTTTCACCAGCATCCCACTTGCGCCGGGCGTAGTCGTGGCCGATTCGTAATCCATCGGAAAGCACCACATTTCCATACTCGTGTCGTTAGCCATTTCAGGGGTCGGGGCAGGCATCACTTCCAACTTAACTTCCAGCGTTGCCTCGTAGAACGATTTGGCACGCGCCATGTTTTCTACATAGATTTCAAACCAGACGACGGGGTTGCCTTTCATGGCTGCTTTCCTTTGCTGGGTGAATCCCTAGTTTGGCGTTCCTGAAGCTGACGCACGCCACGCGCCGCTATCCCACGAAGCGTGAGAGTCGTAATCAGTTAGCGGTTTTCCGTCGGTTTTGACGTGTTCATAGAACCGTAAAAAGTATACCTATACAAATTGTTGTGTATAGAAATAGCACGTGATGAGCTATTTACGCCATCACGTGATAAGATAATTAACATTTCTTATCACGTCAAACTGGCGATCATGCGTAAATTGAGCGCCAAAGTACCGGAGCGCCGCCATGGATCCAAAAGATACGCACCACAAAACGACCCTAATACCGCTACCCGAAATGGCCGCCGTCGAGACGCGCGCTGTCTGGCGAGCGCTCGCAGACGCACATCGTCATCTCGCCGAGCTGAAGGGCCTCAGCAAGTCGCTTCCCCACGGCGCGCTATTGATTGAAACGCTTGAAATTCAAGAGGCCAAGGATAGCTCTGAAATAGAAAACATCATCACTACACATGACGAGCTCTATGCCTCCGCCGGGCACGGCGCGGGCACGCAAGCCGCAAAGGAGGTGCGACACTATGTGGCAGCGTTACGCGCGGGTTATCGAGCGGTCAAAACCGAAAATTTGATCAGGCTATCGACGATCCTAGCGGTGCAGGCGGAGATCGAACAAAACGATGCGGGGCTACGAAAACTGCCTGGCACCGTGCTCAAAAATCCTAGCACTGGCCAGACGATCTATCAGCCACCCCAGAGTGCGGAGGACGTTAAGCGCCTGATGGACGAGCTCGTAGATTTTCTCCACGCGGACGACGGCCTAGACCCGTTACTCAGAATGGCGATCGCACACCACCAATTTGAGAGCATTCATCCCTTTTACGACGGCAACGGGCGAACAGGGCGCGTGCTTAATTTACTGATACTCCAGCGCGAAGGTCTCCTAGACCTGCCGGTGCTCTATCTGTCGCGATACATCACCTCCACGAAGTCTGAGTACTACCGCCTGCTGCAACGCACACGTGAAACAGGAGACTGGGAAACGTGGTGTCTGTATATGGTGAAAGGCATCGCACTTACGGCGAGAAGCGCGATTGTATTGATCAACGCACTGCGCGAATTGATGTTGGCCACAAAGCAACGATTACGGGCGACATTGCCGAAAATTTATAGTCAGGAATTGCTGAATAATTTGTTTCGTTACCCCTATACCAAGATCGAGTTCGTCGGAAAAGATTTGAGCGTCTCACGGATTACCGCCGCGCGTCATCTAGAGCTGTTAGCAGCTCACGGCTTCGTGAGAAAAGAGAAAATCGGTCGCACCAATTTCTACATCAACGAGCCGCTCTACGCACTGCTGACGAACGTGTATTTGCCGAGTGAGTAAGCTTTTGAGGTGATGGGCACTGTCGCGGACGGTTTGCTACTGATTGCCATCACGTGCAGCGATGAATTGGGCGTCACCGAATTACCTTACTCATGACAACGCTTTTATAGACCTTCCCTGTCCACTGCACGCTGCCAACGGCGACGTAGCCAAGGCGGGAATAGAGACCAACAAGATGCGTGGCTGGCTCGGCCGTGTCGAGTGCGAGCTCAGTGTAGCCTGCGTCTTTGGCCCATTGCTCGCAAGTAGCGATGAGTCTCGTACCGATGCCTTGACCTTGAAAAATAGGGTCAACCGCAAGCTGACGAAGCGATGCTACATAGCCGTGGCGAAAGTATTCACACGCACTCTCCGGCTCGGGCGGCTTCGCAAGGATAGTGCCGACGAATTTTCCGCTTGCCACAGCGACAAAACATTTTCCGCCCTCTATTCGAGCGACTGTGACGGTCGGCGCTTGATCTACGGCTGTGTAGTTCAAACCCATTGCACCGAGACGGGCGTATCCGCGATGCAGGAGCGACGTAAGCTCCACAAGTGAGTCGTCATTTTGAAATTGGCGGATGTGCACTGCGGTAGGCTGAAGTGTGACGTTCAATGTATTTCCATTTTGCGTATCCGCAATATAGCCTTAACTCCAGCATCGCCCAAACAGGCGAAGATCACTTGGAAACCCGCGCCAGTAATTGTGTTCCGGCGTTAGGCTAATGAAAAATGCTAGGGCAACGATATACCGCCTCGCCGCAATCAGCGATGTTGGGCTTGATGAAACTAGCGCGACCTACCGCGCTAACGCAGGCGATCAAGGAGACTTCCAGCACGGCATGCGGCCGCATCAAACTCTTGAGCGAAGGCCTCTACTTCGATGCCAGGCCACTTCATATCTGGCAGCGGTTTCGTGACATCCGTTTGGTAGGCAAGTATTTGTGAACCATCCGCGTCGGTGATGGGATGCGCATGAATTAGAGCATTGCGCTTCACGATCAACGCAGAAAACTCGTCGCAGCAGGCCTGCAATTCGGCAGCAGACACTTTGGAAAAGGATCTCTGTTGGTTGTTGATGGTGTCTTGGAGTTCTTGGCGCACACCGCCTGAAGTCAGCGGCCTTCCCCTGCTGTACTTGTGGACGAAGCCGCTTTGAAGGTATTCAATTATGTAGATGATCGTCCATTCATAGTAGGCGAATACGTAGACTGCCTTGCCGACCAAGGCGACATACGAGTCATCGACAGGGACACGCGTTGTCGAATGGTGCGTCATGTTAACGACCAAGGTGAGAGGCGCGCCGCTGTTGGCGCGTCCTCTCGAACGCCGTGTCAGGGCTTAGCTTTGCTTGACTGAGCATTGCTTTGTAAGGGTGCTGGCTGTACGGCTGGAGGAATGACAGGGGGCTTGCTGAACGCGGGGTTTCCGCTTTGCGCGCTTGGAGTGAGTGTGCGTTTTTCAGTCTTTTGCTCCGGACTAGTGTGGGGTACATCATTTTTTAGCCAATAGCCCAACAACACACCAATAAGCGCGAACACGCCGCCGACGCAAGCGGCACATAGCATGTTTGGTAGATTGATTTTTGCCTGATCTTTCGCGAGTCGCTTTTTCATTTCGCGTTCGATGACATGAAATTTTGTGGAGCCTATTTCACATAAACGAAAAGCATCAGACAAAAGGACGTAAGGCATTTTTTGAAGTTCTCGCTCGTCGGGAATATTCGAATATCCGCGAATCATCTCTGCATCGGCTTCTGCTTCGGGCTTACGTCTATTTTGGTCGGACATTATTGAAACACCTAACGTGTTTTATTTCGCATCACCACAATATAGCCGTTATCCCAGCACCGATCAACCAAGCGGCGAAGGCGCGGAAACCCGCCCCAATGCTGGGGTTATCACGTTAGGCTATGAAAAAAAGGCTGCTAGGGCAACGATAAGCAGCCTGAACGCAATCACCGATGCTGAGCCTGATGAACCCAGCCCAATCTACCGCGCCACTTGCAACAGCCACGCGCTGCCGTGGATAGCCCCGCATCGTCAACCATCCGGTGTCCACCACACATTTCGGTAAACGTTGTGCAGAGAACCAAGAGCCTGCGCCATGTAGTAAGATTCTTACTTCCAAAAGTATTACCGGAGCGAAAATGAAAATCACCAGCAAAGGCCAAGTCACGATCCCGCAGGCGATTCGTGAGCAGGCGGGGTTGCATCCGAATACCGAGGTAGAGTTTGAGTATGTGCGCGGGCGGGTGGTGTTGCGGGCGATTTCAGGCGTTGAGAGCGAAGGCAAAAGCCGCGTCGCAACCTTGCGCGGCTCGATGAGGCATCTCGGCATGACGACCGACGAATTGATGGCGATGACGCGAGGCGAGGGCTAGGCGATGGTGCTCGTTGACACAAACGTACTGATCGACATTTCAACCGATGATCCGGTGTGGGCCGACTGGTCAACCAATGCACTTGAGGGTGCGATTGACCGCGAGGGGATTGCCGTAAACCCCATCATATTCGCCGAGTATTCGATTGCATATTTGCATGAGCGAGACGCGGATCTTGCCATTGAGCGGCTGGGTGCTGCGAAACTACCGTTGCCCTGGTCGGCGGCATTTCTGGCAGGCAAGGCCTTCGCCATTTATCGCTCGCGTGGCGGCAGTAAGACTTCACCACTCCCCGATTTTTTCATCGGCGCGCACGCGGCCGTCGCTGGCCTCACACTGTTAACCCGCGATGCCCAACGCTACCGCGAATACTTCCCTAAACTTAAATTGATTGCACCGAAATGAAACTCTTAGTCATAGGCTCTGGTGGCCGTGAGCACGCACTCGCGTGGCGGCTCGCGCAAAACGCGAAGGTCTCGCGCGTCTATGTGGCACCCGGCAACGCGGGCACCGCGCGTGAAGAGGGCATCGTCAACGTCACGCTCACGAGCATTGCCGCACTCATCGAATTTGCCAAACACGAAGCCATTGGCATGACCATTGTCGGCCCGGAAGCGCCACTGGCGGCGGGGATTGTGGATCAGTTTCAGGCGGCGGGCTTGAAAATTTTTGGGCCGAGCAAAGCTAGCGCGCAGTTGGAGTCCTCGAAAGATTTCGCTAAGCAATTCATGGTGTGCCATAAAATCCCCACCTCGAAATACGCAAGCTTTACCGACGGCGATGCCGCGCGTGCCTATGCGCGCGTGCAAGGCGCACCTATTGTCGTGAAGGCCGATGGCCTAGCAGCGGGCAAAGGTGTGGTGGTGGCGATGACGATAGATGAGGCACTCGCCGCCATTGACCTCATGCTCGGCACGGCGGCTAATCGCGTGGAAGGCCGCGTGGTGATTGAAGAATTCATGCAAGGCGAAGAGGCGAGTTTTATTTGTTTGTGTGATGGCAAAAACGCGCTGCCGTTCGCGTCCAGCCAAGATCACAAGCGAATCTTTGATGGCGACCAAGGCCCCAACACGGGCGGCATGGGTGCCTACTCGCCAGCACCCGTGGTGACTCCCGATGTTCACGCGCGCGCGATGCGCGAAATTATTTACCCCACGCTCAGAGGAATGGCCTCGGAAGGCGCGCCGTTCGTCGGGTTTTTGTATGCGGGGCTGATGATTGATGCCGAAGGCCGGCCGCGCGTGGTGGAATTTAATGCCCGCTTGGGGGACCCAGAAACGCAGCCGATCTTGATGCGCCTAAAAACCGATTTGCTGTTTTTATTCGAGGCAGCCCTTGCCGGGAAACTCGATACCATCGAGGCCGAGTGGGATCGCCGCGCCGCACTTGGCGTGGTGATGGCGGCGGCGAATTATCCCGAACCCCCGCGCGGTGGTGACGTGATTACGGGCATTCCACGCGCAAGTGAAGATGCAAAAGTGTTCCACGCTGGGACCGCCGTGCGTGAGGGTAATACCGTGACCAACGGCGGGCGCGTACTGTGTGTGACGGCCTTGGGCGACACCGTGAAAATCGCACAGAAACGCGCCTATGAAATGCTGCAACCGATTCAGTTTGATGGCGCACAATTTCGCCGTGACATCGGCTATCGCGCGATTGGCCGCAAGAGTAGCTAACTTGCCGGAAAGCCACGCCCCACTTAGGGTTTCGGCATTTTATGGGAAATGAAAAATGGATTCCACTGCCGTAAAAAACTACCTACTCGATTTGCAAAACCGCATTGTTTCGGCACTTGAAGCCGTTGACGGTGGAAGTTTCGCGCGCGATGAGTGGACGCGCGACGAAGGGGGCGGTGGCATTTCGCGCATCATGGAAGACGGTGTTGTTTTCGAGCGCGCGGGCGTGTTGTTTTCGCACGTGATGGGCAAAAGCTTACCGCCAACCGCCGCCGCCAATCGCCCCGATATCGCCGGGCGCGAGTGGGAGGCCGTGGGGGTCTCGCTGGTACTTCACCCGCGTAACCCGTATGCGCCAACCGTGCATATGAACGTAAGATTTTTCTTAGCGCGCGCGCATGAGGCGGGTGGAGCCGATGCGTTTTGGTTTGGTGGTGGTATGGATCTCACGCCCTATTACGGGTTTGATGAAGATGCCGAACACTTTCACCGCGCCAACAAAATCGCGCTCGATATGCTCGATACCGGCTACTACCCGCGCTACAAAAAATGGTGTGACGAGTATTTTTATTTGAAGCACCGCAAAGAGCCGCGCGGGATTGGTGGTGTTTTCTTCGATGATTTCCATGCCCCCGGTTTTGAGGGCTCGTTTGCGCTGCAGCGCGCCGTGGGCGATGCGTTCGTCAATGCCTACGTGCCCATCCTCACGCGTCGAAAGGACGCGCCCTATGGCGTGCGTGAACGTGACTGGCAGCTTTATCGGCGCGGGCGCTACGTGGAGTTCAATCTCGTCTGGGATCGCGGCACGCATTTTGGTTTGCAGTCGGGCGGGCGCACGGAGTCGATCTTGGCTTCGCTGCCGCCATTGGTGACGTGGAAATACAACCATCGCGCAGAGCCGGGGTCGCCGGAGGCCACGCTTACCGAAAAATTTTTGGTCGCGCGCGAGTGGGTTTGAAGCGCGTTGCAGGTTGAAAATTATCAGGTAAACCGTAAAGCCCAATAGGGGCGCGGTGTTTGGCCGATGCGCCGCATTCAAAAACTTGTCATCCCGAGCGCAGCCGAGGGATCTGCTTTTTGGTGGCGCATCACGGGTGCGTGCAAACAGCA
>JAYVGG010000023.1:0-2236 GCA_043772475.1 Burkholderiales bacterium | reverse complement strand
ACGGTGAGCGGCAATGTGTATAGCGATGCTAATCACGGTGGCTCGCGCGATGGTGCCGAAGCGGGAACAGGCGTGATGCTGTGCGCTAAATTGGTGAGTGGCGGCATGGTGACTTATGTGGCGCCGGTGGATCCTGTAACCGGGGCCTACACGCTCGCCAACGTCATCGCCGGGAATTACACGCTGATCTATGACAGCAACAACTGCACCGTCGGCAGCACGGATGTCACGCCCACCCCACCGGCCGGATTTATCGGCACCGAATTCGCCAGCGGCAGCCGTGCGATTTCGGTATCGGCAAATATGATGAATCAAAATTTTGGGCTCTTCAATGGCTCGAAAATTTCCGGCACGGTATTTCGCGACACGGGCTCACCTTCCGGCACACCAAACGACGCGATTCAAAATGGGGGCGAAGTGGGCATCTCCAACATCACCGTGCGCGCACTCAACAGCGCTTGTGCCGCTGGCACCTGTGATGCGGCAATCACGGATAGCCTTGGCAATTACACGCTGTGGATTCCGGCGATTGTCGGTGCTACGCCTGTGCAGATTATCGAAACCAATCTGCCAAGCTATGTCTCCACTGGCGGCAGCGTGGGCACCACAGCGGGCACCTACGCGCGCGCAACCGACACCACCACTGCTGTACTCACCGCAGGCACCAGCTACACCAACGTAAATTTTGGCGATGTGCCCACCAATGGTTTCACCAACGATGGCACGCTCATCGCGGCTTCGGGAAGCACGGTTTACTACCCGCATTTGTTTACGCCCGGTAGCGGCGGGCTGGTGAGTTTTTCGACCATGGCTGTCACCACCTTGCCCCACCCCGGTTGGGTGCAGGCGCTATTTGTGGATAGCAATTGCAATGGCCAGCTTGATGCCGGCGAGCCTTCCATAACCGCGCCACTTGCCGCGACAGCGGGGGTGCCGATTTGTATTTTGTTAAAGCAGTTAGTGCCGCCGACGATTCCGCCAGGGCCAACTAATTTAGTCACCGTCACCGCGACCTTTGATTACACCAATGCGAGCCCGGCACTCACCACCACCGCTACCCATACCGATCTCACCACCGTGGGCAATCCCGATGGCTTAGCGCTCACCAAGGCCGTCGACAAGTCGAGTGCCAAGCCGGGTGAGCTACTGACCTACACCATCACTTACGCCAACACCAGCAGTGCAACGCTGTCGATGATTAAGGTGAATGATGTCACCCCCGCTTACACAACGTTTAGCAGTGCCACCTGCATTTTGCCCCTGCCTATGAACATCACCACCTGCAATGCCACGACAGCACCCGCAGCCGGTGCCGCAGGCGGCATAGAATGGACGCTCACAGGAACCCTTGCCCCGATGACGAGCGGCAGCGTTCGATTCGTGGTTACCATCAAATAATTTTTAGGATTTTGTACATGGCTCTTGTTCCTTACATTACCGACGCTGACATTGCTGCCGACACTACGCGCACCGATGTTGCCACCGCGATTCGTGCGCGCCGCAAAAACGGCCAGCTGCTTAATCTTGATCGGATGCTCTTGCAATGCCCGCCGGTTGCGCGCGGCTGGAATGCCTACATGGGTGCGATTCGCACGCAGATGCAGTTGTCACCGTTACTGCGCGAATTAGCGATTTGTGCGGTCGCGGTATTGAACCGTGCCGACTACGAGTGGACTCAACACGCGCCTGAGTTTTTGGCCGCTGGCGGCTCACAAGCGCAACTTAGCGCCCTTAAGGCGCTCGATACGCGCGGCCCAAACGTGCCCGCGTTTTCAGCCCTAGAGCGGCTCACCTTAGCGCTCACCATTGAGATGACACGCGATATAAATCTAACGAGCGCCACGAAAGAGGCGCTTCAAGCGCAGTTACCCGCGCGTGAAATTGCTGAGTTAGTGAGCGTGATTGCGTCCTACAACATGGTCTCGCGCTACTTGGTGGCGCTGGGGATTGAGCCTGAATAAGTTTTCAGGCACCCGCGCGCCGCTACACGCGCGGGTTTGCGGCGGGGCGTTTATTCGCCTGCTTTGATCTTGTTGTCTTTCACGACCTTCGCCCAGCGCGTCATCTCGCTCTGAATCAAGGTCTGTAAGGCCTCCGGCGCGCCGCCTACGGTATCCATACCTTGCGCGGCCAATTTATCGGCAACTTCCGGGGTCTTGAGCGCCTTGTTGAGCTCGTCATTCATGCGCTTGATGATGTCGGGTGGCGTGCCAGCCGGTGCCAGCACACCCCACCA
>JAYVGG010000022.1:0-5466 GCA_043772475.1 Burkholderiales bacterium | reverse complement strand
GCGTTTCCACCGCAACCACCGACGCCGATGACTTTAATCACGGCTTCTGGTTTATCCGACTCCATAATTTCAAACATGATATTTCTCCTCTGCTGTGATGCAACGAAAATAAAACTAAAAATTAACCGAAAAACTTTTTTGCAAAAAATTGTGCTTAGAAATGGCCCTTACTAATTTCGCTAGAAATTTTCTTTACTAATTTCGCTAGAAATTCCCTTTAAACCAACTCGCCATCTTGTCGAACACACCCTTGAAATTAGCCGAGTGCAATCTCACGTGCTCATCGCGCTTACGTTGCTCAAGACCCGACATCAATAGCCCCACGCCAGTGGAAAA
The DNA here is from genome assembly GCA_043772475.1 of Burkholderiales bacterium. Lineage (GTDB taxonomy): Bacteria > Pseudomonadota > Gammaproteobacteria > Burkholderiales > Usitatibacteraceae > UKL13-2. Next base: position 5,130 of record JAYVGG010000022.1, on the reverse strand, counting down.
GCGTGGGTTACGAATCACCTCCGAGAGCCCACCGGTGTAGTTCGGCACCCCTAAACGCACCGGCATGTGGAAGACTTCTTCGCCAAGCTCGACCATGCCGGCCATGCCCGCACTGCCACCCGTGAGCACGATGCCGCTTGAGAGCAGCTCTTCAAAGCCAGACGCGCGCAGCTCGCGCTGAATCAGCGAATAAAGCTCTTCGACGCGCGGCTCGATCACTTCAGCCAAGGTCTGGCGCGACATTTGGCGTGGGTCGCGATCGCCCACACCGGGCACTTCGATCACATCATTCACGCTCGCCATTTGGCGCAGCGCGCAGCCATGCGCCATTTTTATTTCTTCCGCATCTTTGGTTGGCGTGCGTAGCGCCATCGCGATATCGTTGGTAATTTGGTCACCGGCAATCGGGATCACTGCCGTATGACGAATCGAGCCGCCGGTGAAGATCGCGATGTCGGTCGTGCCGCCGCCAATATCGACTAAGCAAACACCCAAATCTTTTTCGTCCTGCGAGAGTACGGCAATAGCGGAAGCCAAAGGCTGCAAGACCAAATCACGCACCTCAAGCCCACAGCGGCGCACGCATTTCATGATGTTTTGCGCGGCCGACACCGCACCCGTCACGATATGCACCTTAATCTCAAGGCGCACGCCCGACATGCCAACCGGCTCGCGCACATCTTCTTGGCCGTCGATGATGAATTCTTGTGTGAGGATGTGCAGAATTTGCTGATCGTTCGGGATATTCACCGCACGTGCCGTCTCAATCACTTTATCGACATCGGACTGCGATACTTCTTTATCTTTAATCGCCACCATGCCGTGCGAATTAAAACTCTTGATGTGCGAGCCCGCGATGCCGGTCAGCACATCGCGAATTTTGCAATCCGCCATCAGCTCGGCTTCTTCGAGGGCGCGCTGAATACCGTGAACGGTGGTCTCGATATTTACCACCACACCCTTTTTCAATCCCTTCGACGGGTGCTGGCCAATACCGAGCACTTCGATGGCACCCTCGGCCGTAATCTCGGCCACAATCGCGATGATTTTGCTGGTGCCAATATCGAGCGCCACCAATAAATTTTTGGTTTCCCGTGGTTTATTCATAGCTCTACCTTGCGCGGTGAATCGATCATGATTTATCGGCCTTCGTCGCGTTGTTTTCGGTGGGAGTGCCTTTTCGCATGGCAAGCCCGGCGGGGTAACGTAAATCCACATGCACAGCAGGCGCTTGTAGCTCAGCTACCTGCGGGTAAGCGGCTAAAAATCGGCTAAGTCTCACATCCGCATCACTGCGGCCAAGCTCGAGTGTTGCCTCGTTATCAAGCTTCACCGACCAAGCCCCGCGCGGCGAGAGCTTCACCTCGACAGGTACACGTTGAATCGTGGCGAGTTTCGTTTTGAACTCAACATATTTGATGAGCACCTCGCGCGCCATCGCCGGTGCGCCCACAAAAAGCGGCAGGTCATCACCACTTTCAGCTGAAAGCTCGGCGCTAAATACCTCGCCGTACGTATTCACAAGCGTTGGCTCGTCGGCATCGGTGTCGCTATTGGCATCGCGCCAGCGCGCGGCGGCCACATGCTCTTCGAGGGTCACAGCGAGCGCACCCGGAAAGCGCCGCCGCACATCAGCGTTACGCACCCACTCTACGGTCTCAATACTCGCCTTCACTTCGGCCAAATCCGTGCGAAACAAACTACCGCGAATGCCACCCGCAAGGCTCGCCAACGATTCACCGGATACCTTCGCCGTCGCACCTTGAAACGTGACTTCACGCACTGGCAAATCTGGCATCGCGCGTACCGCAAACCAGATCGCGAGACCGGCCACGATTGCGGTCAAGAGCGCAATCGCGATCACCGCGATACGTTGCTCAAAAAACGGCACGGGTTTATTTTTAGCGCGCGCCATGGCTTAAGCTTTCAAGGCCGCAGAAGATAAAATTCGCACGCACAAATCTGGGTAGCTCATGCCTACCGCGCGCGCTGCCATCGGCACTAGCGAGTGGCTCGTCATACCGGGCGAGGTATTGAGCTCTAAAAAACTGTAACGGCCCGTGGGCGAAAGCATCACATCGGCGCGCCCCCAGCCGGTGGCACCTAGTACGCGCATCGCTTTCAAGGTTACCGTGCGAATTTCATCTTCAAGCTCAGCCCGCACACCAGACGGGCACAGGTACTTCACGTCGTTGGTGAAATATTTATTCGCGTAATCGTATTTACCTTCGGGCGCGTCGATTCTGACCAAGGGCAACGCATCAACGCCCACCACGGCGGCCGTTAATTCTTGGCCCGCGATAAATTCTTCGGCAATCACCAGCGGGTCGAGCTGGTAAGCGAGTTGAAAGGCGGCGTGTAGCTCACTTGCCGCGCGTACTTTGGTGACCCCAATGCTCGAGCCTTCGCGTGCCGGCTTTACGATCAGCGGTAGGCCCAAGGTATCGAGCACGGCTGTCCAATCTGAGTCGGGATTGAGCATCACAAATTTCGGCGTGGGAATGCCTGCTGCCTGCCACACCAATTTCGTGCGCCACTTATCCATCGACAAAGCAGAGCCCATCACACCAGACCCGGTGTAGGGAATCTTCAAACTTTCGAGCACGCCCTGCACGGTGCCATCTTCACCAAAGCGGCCGTGGAGTGCGATGAAAACACGATCAAATTTTTCACGCGGTAAATCAAAAAGTGACTGCACGGCAGGGTCAAACGCGTACGCATCCACACCTTTTTCTTTCAAGGCCGCGAGCACGCCATTGCCCGAGAGGAGCGAGATTTCACGCTCCGCACTAGGCCCACCCATGAGGACGGCGACCTTGCCTAATTTTTTCGTGTCGGTCACGGTGCCGCTCCCACAATCCGCACTTCGCGCACGAGCTCAACACCTGTCTTTACGCGCACGGTCTCTTGCATATGGTTAATCATGGCTTCGATATCGGCGGCACTAGCTTCCCCGGTATTGATGATGAAATTGGCGTGCTTCAGCGAGACTTGTGCGCCACCAATCGTGTGGCCCTTGAGGCCGACCGACTCAATCAAACGCGCCGCATGGTCGCCAGAAGGATTACGGAACGTCGAGCCTGCGTTGGGCTTATCGAGCGGCTGGGAGGCCATGCGTTTGGCGAGTAGCTCTTTGATTCGTGCCTGCGATTGCGCCGCATCGCCCGGCGTGAACGTGAAACGCGCGGCGACAAACCACTCTTCACTTTTTGCGGTGACTGGTGCCACATGCCGATAGCTCACGTCAAAATCGGCCTTGGTGCGTGTGTGCAAACAACCCGCGCGATCAATCGTGGTGCAGTCCACGATTTGATCCCAAGTCTCGGTTCCGTAGCAGCCCGCGTTCATCGCGAGCGCGCCGCCGATACTGCCGGGCACACCGGCAAGCCACTCAGCGCCTGCGAGATTATTTCGTGCCGCAAATTTTGCGGTGTGGGGTGAGGCAACACCCGCACCCACCGACACCACATTGCCCTCTACCGCCAAGCCATGCAGCACGGGTGTGGTGTGAATCACGGTGCCTGGGAAACCACCGTTGAGCGCATCGCCGCGCACGAGTAAATTGCTGCCGAGGCCGACAAATAAAATTTCTTCATTGCGAGGAAGAGTAGGCAAGAACGTCTGTAAATCAGCCAGGTCGGCGGGCTTATAGAATTGCTTCGCGTTGCCACCCGCGCGCCACGACACATGGCGCGCCATTGGCTCGTTCATGCGTAATTCGCCGCGTAGGATGTGGGAGGTTTCGCTCATATTCATCTCATGCACCGGCCACATCGGCGAGCGCTTGTGCCACCGCACCGATACTGCCCGCCCCCATCACAATCACCACGTCACCGGCGCTGGCACGCGCGCGAATCGCATCCGGCATCTCGGCGGTGCTCTCAACAAATAGTGGCTCAACCTTACCCGCCACGCGCAGCGCGCGCATCAGTGCGCGGCCGTCTGCGGCCACAATCGGCGCTTCGCCCGCCGGATACACATCGGCCAAAATAACTTCATCGGCGGTGGATAGAACACGCACAAAATCTTCAAATAAATCACGGGTGCGGGTATAGCGATGTGGCTGAAAGGCAAGCAGGACGCGGCGTTTGGGGAATGCCCCGCGCGCGGCTGAGAGCACAGCAGCCATCTCAACCGGATGGTGGCCGTAGTCATCAATGAGGGTAAAGCTGCCGCCCTCGGTAGGGATTTCGCCGTAGCGTTGAAAGCGTCGACCGACCCCGGTAAAGGTAGCAAGCCCGCGCGCGATCGCTTCGTTACTCACGCCGATTTCGCGCGCGATTGCAATCACCGCCAGTGCATTCGTGACGTTATGGTGCCCCGCTAAATTAAGCTCAACATCGAGCACAAATTTGTCGCGACGACTAATCGCGGTGAAACGCATCTTGCCATTCGCGGCTTCGACGTTCACCGCGCGTAGCTCGGCGTCTTCAGAGAGGCCGTACGTCAGCGTTGGCTTACTGATGCGCGGCAAAATCTCACGCACGTTTGCGTCATCCGCGCAGAGCACGGCGAGGCCGTAGAAAGGCAGGTGTTCTAAAAATTCTACAAAGGCCGATTTCAATTTGGCGAAATCATGCCCGTAGGTTTCCATGTGGTCTTGGTCGATATTGGTGACGACCGCCATCATCGGCTGCAAGTATAAAAATGAGGCATCCGATTCATCGGCTTCCGCCACCAGATATTCGCCCAAGCCCAGCTTGGCGTTGGTGCCGATTGAGTTTAAGCGCCCGCCGATCACCACCGTCGGGTCGAGACCGGCTTCAGCCAGTACATGTGAGATCACCGAGGTCGTCGTGGTCTTGCCGTGCGTGCCAGCAATGGCGATGCCCTGCTTAAAACGCATCAGCTCAGCGAGCATCATCGCGCGCGGCACCACCGGCACGCGTGCGGCCTTGGCGGCGACCACTTCTGGGTTGTCTGCTTTTACCGCACTCGATGTCACCACCACGTCGGCCCCAGTGATATGAGCCGCCGCGTGGCCGATCACCACCTTGGCACCGAGCGATTTAAGACGCTTAGCGGCTGCGTTTTCACCGAGATCCGAGCCGGTAATCGTGTAGCCCAAATTCATCAGCACTTCGGCAATGCCCGACATCCCGGAGCCGCCGATACCAACGAAGTGAATTT
>JAYVGG010000021.1:0-5885 GCA_043772475.1 Burkholderiales bacterium | reverse complement strand
GCTGGGCGCTGGCGTGGCGCTTTTTCAAAACACGTGGCACACCGCTCCATCCGGCCAACGCCGCAACCAAGACCTGATTCTCATGACCGACAAAATTCTTATCCTCGATTTCGGTAGCCAAGTCACCCAGCTTATCGCGCGCCGCGTGCGTGAGGCGGGCGTGTACTGCGAGCTGCATCCGTATGACATGAGCGAGGCCGACATCCGCGCCTACGCGCCGCAAGGCATCATCCTTTCCGGCTCGCACGCCTCCGTCACCGAGGCCGATACTGCGCGCGCACCTTCCGTAGTCTTCACGCTCGGCGTTCCCGTGCTCGGCATTTGCTACGGCATGCAGACGATGGCCGCGCAGCTTGGTGGCGAGGTAGCAAGCGGCCTCACGCGCGAATTCGGCTACGCCGAAGTGCGCGCACGCGGCCACTCAAAACTATTTGCAGACATTCAGGATCGCGTAAACGCCGACGGCCACGGCCTGATGGATGTCTGGATGTCGCACGGCGATAAGGTCAACACCCTACCGCCCGGCTTTAGCGTGATCGGCTCCAACGCCTCCACACCGATTGCCGCGATGGCCGACGAAGCACGCCGTTTCTACGCCGTGCAATGGCACCCGGAAGTCACCCACACCCCGCAGGGTGCGGCGATCCTCACGCGCTTCGTGCGCGAGATCTGCGGGTGCGGCCAATCGTGGAACATGCCGGATCACATTCCTGAAGCGGTTGCGAAGATTCGCGCCGATGTCGGCCAGGACGAAGTAATCCTCGGCCTCAGTGGTGGCGTCGATTCCTCCGTCGCTGCCGCACTCATTCACCGCGCGATTGGCGATCAGCTAACTTGCGTGTACGTCGATAACGGCCTCATGCGGCTCCATGAATCCGCACAGGTGCGAAAAACCTTCGGCGACAATCTGCACATGAAAGTTATTTACGTCGATGCCGCCAATGAATTTTTGAGCGAGCTCAAAGGCATCGCCGACCCCGAACAAAAACGCAAAATCATTGGCCGTGTATTCGTCGAAGTGTTTCAACGCGAATCCGCAAAATTGGCGAATGCAAAGTGGCTCGCCCAAGGCACCATCTACCCCGACGTGATCGAAAGCGCATCGGCCAAAACCAAAAAAGCCAACACCATCAAATCGCACCACAACGTCGGCGGGTTACCCGAATCGCTGCACCTAAAATTACTCGAACCACTACGCGATTTATTTAAGGACGAAGTCCGCAAACTCGGCGTGGCGCTTGGGCTTCCAGCCGATATGGTCTATCGCCACCCGTTCCCGGGGCCGGGGTTAGGCGTGCGAATTTTGGGCGAGGTGACGCGGGAAGCCGCAGAACTTTTGCGAAGAGCCGACGCGATATTTATCGAAGAGCTTCGTAACACCAAAGATGAAACCGGCGTGAGCTGGTACGACAAAGTATCGCAAGCGTTCGCGGTCTATCTGCCCGTGAAAAGCGTCGGCGTGATGGGCGACGGGCGTACTTATGAAAACGTTGTGGCCCTACGCGCCGTCGTCACGTCAGACTTCATGACGGCGCATTGGGCGGAGCTACCGTATGCGCTGTTGGCAACCGTATCAAACCGCATCATCAATGAAGTGCGTGGGTTTAATCGGGTTGTGTATGACGTGAGTGGGAAGCCGCCGGCGACGATTGAGTGGGAATAATTCCCGTTTCCATGCCAGAATCTCGGCAGAATAAACTCGATAGCCTGCCTTGGCCATTAACGCACCCATGCCGTCATCCAAGTTCACCTATAGCCCAACCTCCGCCGCGACGAAGCTCGCCGTCAGAGAAGATCAAATCGAATACGGCTTTATCGGTAAGCTGCAAGGCCTCAAATATGAACACCGCGAGGACATACGAGACCGCGCCTCACTAGAGCGCAATTTTCGCGAAAAATTTGAAGCGCTTAACCGCGTCAATCTCACCGATGGCGAGTTCGCGCGCCTGCTCGATGAAATCGTCACCCCCGATGTCTTTGCCGCCGCCCGCACGTTGCGAGAGCGCAATGCCTTCACCCGCGACGACGGCACCCCGCTCAATTACACGCTGGTAAACCTTAAAGACTGGTGCAAAAACCACTTCGAGGTGATTAACCAACTTCGCATCAATACCGACAACAGTCACCATCGCTTCGATGTGATCCTGCTCATCAATGGCGTGCCCGTGGTACAGATCGAGCTGAAAACGCTCGGCGTCAATCCGCGCCGTGCGATGGAGCAAATCGTCGAATACAAGAACGATCACGGCAACGGCTATACGCGCACACTGCTTTGCTTCATGCAGCTTTTCATCGTCAGCAACCGCGACCGTACCTACTACTTTGCCAACAACAACGCGCGCCACTTCGCGTTCAATGCGGACGAGCGCTTTTTGCCCATCTATGAATTCGCGGATCAGAGCAACAAAAAGATCACGCACCTTGACGACTTCGCTGACCGTTTTCTAAGTAAGTGTGACCTCGGCAAGACCATCAGCCGCTACATGGTGCTACTCGCGGGCGAGCAAAAGCTCATGGTGATGCGCCCGTATCAGGTCTATGCGGTGCAACACATCATTCAGTGCATTGATGAGAACAACGGCAACGGCTACATCTGGCACACCACGGGTAGCGGTAAAACGCTCACTTCATTCAAAGCATCCACGCTGCTGAAAGAAAACCAGAGCATCCACAAGTGCGTCTTCGTTGTGGATCGCAAAGACCTTGATCGCCAAACCCGCGAAGAATTCAACCGCTTTCAAGAAGGCTGTGTGGAGGAAAACACCAATACCGGCGCGCTTGTTCGGCGGTTACTCTCTGAAGACTACGCGGACAAAGTGATCGTCACCACCATCCAAAAGCTGGGTTTGGCACTCGATGAAAACAGTAAGCGAAACAAGCAGCGCACGAAGCACGGCCAAGCTACCTACAAAGAACAGCTCGAGGCGCTCAGTGACAAACGCATCGTCTTCATCTTCGACGAATGCCACCGCTCGCAGTTTGGCGAGAACCACAAGGCGATCAAAGAGTTTTTCCCAAAGGCGCAACTCTTCGGCTTCACCGGCACGCCGATCTTCGACGCCAATGCCTCCTCACAAAAGATCGAGGACGCGCAAGCCTCGATGCGCACCACGGCGGACCTCTTCCAAAAGCAACTCCACGCCTACACCATCACCCACGCCATCGAGGACGCCAACGTCCTGCGCTTTCACGTCGATTTCTTCAAGCCAGAAGGCACAAAGATACCCAAGCCGGGGGAAGCCCTCGAAAAGAAGAAGATCATCGAGGCCATCCTCTCCAAGCATGACGCCGCCACCGGTGGCCGCCGCTTCAATGCCATCCTCGCCACCGCATCCATCAATGACGCCATTGAATACCACGCGCTCTTCAAGACCATGCAGGACGAGCAGTTAGCCGCCGATGCAGAATTCAAACCGCTCAATATCGCCTGCGTTTTCTCCCCGCCTGCCGAGGGCGACGCGGATGTGAAGCAAATTCAGGAAGACCTGCCGCAGGAGCAGGCGGACAACGAAGACGACCCAGAGGGCAAGAAAGCCGCGCTCAAAGCCATCCTTGCGGACTACAACACCCGCTACAGCACCAATCACCGTTTGAGCGAGTTCGATCTTTATTATCAAGATGTGCAAAAGCGCATCAAAGACCAGCAGTGGCCGAATGCCGATTACCCTGCCGCGCAGAAAATCGACATCACCATCGTCGTGGACATGCTGCTCACTGGCTTCGATTCCAAGTTCCTGAACACGCTCTATGTGGACAAAAACCTCAAGCACCACGGCTTGATCCAGGCCTTCTCCCGCACCAACCGCGTGCTCAATGGCACCAAGCCCTACGGCAACATCCTCGATTTTCGTCAGCAGCAGGATGCCGTCGATGCCGCCATCGCGCTCTTCTCCGGCGAAAAAACCAGCGAGCAGGCGCGCGAAATCTGGCTGGTCGATAAAGCCCCCGTGGTGATCGGAAAATTGCAGGAGGCCGTGCAAAAACTGGATGCCTTCATGAGGTCGCAAGGCCTCGACTGCACCCCCTCCGCCGTGGCGAATCTGAAGGGGGACGCCGCCAAGACCGTTTTTATCGATTGCTTCAAGGAAGTGCAGCGCCTCAAAACCCAGCTCGACCAATACACCGACTTAACCTCAGACAACAAAGCCAGCATCGAGCAGGTGCTGCCCGATGAAAACCTGCGCGGCTTCAAAGGCCAGTATCTGGAAACCGCCAGAAAGCTCAAAGAGCAACAGGGCAAAGGCAGCGGCAATGACGAAGCCAGCAACAACGTCGAGCAGCTCGATTTCGAGTTCGTGCTTTTTGCGTCAGCGGTGATTGATTACGACTACATCATGGGCCTCATCGCCAAGTTCTCAGAGAAAGGCCCGGGCAAATCGAAGATGACCCGTGAGCAACTCATCGGCCTCATCAGCGCCGATGCCAAGTTCATGAACGAGCGCGACGACATCGCCGAATACATCGGCACGCTTAAGGCGGGCGAGGGCCTAGGCGAAAAAGCCATCCGCGACGGCTACATCCGTTTCAAAGCCGAAAAAAACGCCAAAGAACTCGCCACCATCGCGCAAAAACACGGCCTCGCCGCCGCTGCCCTGCAAAGCTTTGTGGACGGTATCTTTGATCGCATGATTTTCGATGGCGAGCATCTCAGCGACCTCATGGCCCCGCTGGAGCTCGGCTGGAAAGCCCGCACCCAGGCGGAGCTCGCCCTCATGGCCGACCTGCACCCGCTACTCACCAAACGCGCTGGTGGCCGCAACATTTCAGGACTCAGTGCCTATGAACAATGAAAGCCCAATTCTAATTAGGGCGAATCTGCCGCAATTAACCACGTCAAGTTCGACGGGATTAGAACGAACGCCAAATCTACCCAGCCGCCATGACTAAAGCCAAACGCGGGATCTCAGTGCACATCGCCTACAAATCCTAAACACCAGATCGACATGGAAACTAACCTCGTTCACCAACTCACCGCCACATTTGAAGGTCACGCCCAGCAGACAGATACTGGCGTCGGATTTTGGCTCGCGCGCGATCTCCAGCAGCTACTCGGGTATGCCAAATGGGAGAATTTTCAGACTGTGATCGCCAAAGCGAAAACCGCGTGTGAGGTGTCTGGCCATGCGGTGGCGAACCATTTTCCTGACGTCAGGAAAATGGTTCAAATCGGCTCCGGCACAGAGCGCGAGATCGACGACATCATGCTCACCCGCTATGCCTGCTACCTCGTCGCCCAGAATGGCGACCCACGGAAGCAGGAAATTGCTTTTGCCCAAACCTATTTCGCCGTCCAGACGCGCCGTGCGGAATTGATCGAGCAGCGCCTCCTCGAAGCCGAACGCGTTTTCGCCCGCAAAAAACTCACCGGCACCGAAAAAGAACTCTCCCAGCTCATCTTCGAGCAAACTGGCGGCAATCAGGACTTCGCGCTCATCCGCAGCAAGGGCGACCACGCGCTATTCGGCAAAAGCACCCACGCCATGAAAGCCCAGTGGCGCGTGCCTGATAGCCGCCCACTGGCAGACTTCGCGCCCACCATCATCCTCAAGGCCAAAGACTTCGCCACCGAGATCACCATCCACAACGCCCGCACCCACGGCATGTCGACAGAGCCGCAAATCTCTCGCGAACACGTCACCAACAACGAGGCCGTCCGCGACACCCTCCTCAGCCGCGGCATTCGCCCAGAAAGCCTGCCCCCGGCCGAGGATGTCAAAAAGCTAGAGCGCCGTCTGACAACTGAAGAGAAGAAGTCCTTGAAGAACCCCGATACGCTGGAAGGCAAATGACAAGCAGAAAATCCATGCGGCTCGTCCCCGTTCCCGTTGCACATTCGGGAGACAGCGTGTCCCGAATCGGGAATGGTGGAGAAAGTGTGTCCCTCA
>JAYVGG010000020.1:0-2548 GCA_043772475.1 Burkholderiales bacterium | reverse complement strand
CTACATCCATGTCATCAATCCGCTGATCAAAAAGATGGGCGAGCGCGGTCGCGGCGCGGTCGTCAACGTCATCGGCTCCGGCGGCAAGGTCGCCGCCGTCACCCACCTCGCAGGCGGCGCAGCCAACGCCGCGCTCATGCTCGCGAGCGCGGGCCTCGCTAGCGCGTACGCCAGCAAGGGCGTGCGCGTGAACGCCGTCAACCCCGGCCTTACACTCACCGAACGCCTGCACGAAGGCATGCAAGCCGAAGCACGGCAACAAGGCATCAGCATGGAAGAAGCCCTGACCCGAGCCAAAGCCACCCGCCCGCTCGGCCGCATAGCAGAACCCGGCGAAATCGCCGACGCAGTCGTCTATCTTGCATCAAGCCGCGCGAGTTACATCACGGGGGCGGTAGTGGCGATGGATGGGGCGGTTACGCCGATGGTGGTGTAGATTGTCGGCGAGTAACTTACAAAGTGCGCGCGGGTGCATGAACATCGGCAGCTAAAGACTACGAGAATCGAATGACTAAACCACCTATCAAAAAATCGACGAAACTAAATCTACCCGTGTTGAAAGGCAAAGGCGGGATGGTTGCGGGCATTGACCCCAAAAGCAATGCATCAATGCTCGATGCGGCTGACGGTTTGCCGAGTCGGCTTATTTGCTCGCCGAACCTGCCAACGCCGAGCACTTGTGCAACTCGATAGGCCAATATCGTGCAGGCCTTGCGCTCACGAAGAAGCGCTGATTTTCACTTCGCAATCAGACTCGAAAAGATCGTAGGGCACACTCTTAATGCGCCCGACTTGATGGGAGCCACGATTGCGGCGCGCGAACGCTTTCTTGTGTAACACTTCGGGCGTAACCAATAGGTATCTGTGGCGATAAGCGGCATGGGCAGTAGATCCGAACCAATAAAGGGAGTCGAACCGAGCGTTCTGGCATGGGCGAGGCAATCGCTTGGCTTGTCGCTTGACGATGTTGCTCTGAAACTCAAGAAACCTGTGGCGACCATTGCGAGTTGGGAAACGGGTGACGACTCACCCTCGTACGCGCAGCTGGAAAAATTAGCCTATGACGTGTATCACCGTCCATTAGCGACTTTTTTTCTCCCTGCACCCCCAGATGAGGTGCCTCCGCAGCGCGAATTTCGAACTCTGCCTGCAACAGATTTGGCTTCGCTTGCGGTCGATACCCACCTTCACTTACGCAAGGGGCACGCGTTTCAACTTGCGTTACGCGAACTGTACGGCGAACTAAATTCAAATCGCCACCCTATTTGGCGTAATTTGAAACTTCGACTTTCAGAGCCGATAAAGACTCAGGCGTCCGCAATCCGGTCTTTGCTTGGCGTGAGCCTCGACGAACAGCAAGGCTGGGATTCTGACGATACTGCGCTGAAAAAGTGGCGTACGGCTATTGAGCAAGTTGGAGTTTTCGTATTTAAGTCTTCCTTCAAGCAGCGCGACATTTCGGGATTTTGCTTGACGGATCCAGAATTCCCCATCATCTATCTGAACAACAGCGTAGCAGCCACTCGTCAAACATTCAGCCTAATGCATGAGCTCGCGCATCTGTTGCTCAACGTGAACGGATTGTCAAAGTACGGCGAATCGTACGTCGATTTTTTGCCCGCATCCGAGAAAGCTATCGAGAAATTTTGCAACGCCATCGCAGCTGAAGTTTTAATGCCAAGCGACGATTTTGAGTACGCAGTCAGTCGCATACCATTTCACGAATCCGAACTGAACGACTCGCATTTCGCAAGTGTCGCTCGACGATATGGAGTTAGTCGAGAGGCGGTGGCGCGGCGCCTCCTAGATGCTGGTCGTATCAGCCAAACGTTTTATGCCTCACGATCGGCTGCATGGTCCAAGCAGAAAGCTCGTTCGTCAGGAGGTAACTACTACAACACGCAAAGTCAGTATCTAAGTTATCAATTTGCGCGTGAGGTTATTGGGCGGTACTTCAACCAACAATTGAGCACTAATCAGGCGGCCGACCTTTTGGGCATGAAAGCAAAAAATCTTGCTGGATTCGAGCAAAAAATCTTGCAGGTTACTTCTGCGTGATTTACATCTTTGACACGAGTTCGCTCAGCCATTTGCAGCATTTTTATCGCGGCGTCTTCACCTCTCTGTGGGATGGTTTAGACAACATGGTTGCCGACCAACGATTGATATCGACAAGAGAGGTGTCAAGGGAGCTTGAGAACGCCTCGCTTAGCATCGACGTCGTCGAATGGACAAAGTCCAACAAGCAAATCTTCACCACGCCGAGCGCTGAGGAGTTGCTGTTTGTTGCTGAAATTTTTAAAGTCAAACATTTTCAAGCCCTCATCGGGGAAAAGCAGCGGCTCAAAGGCACACCGGTCGCTGACCCATTCGTTATTGCATGCGCTAGGCGCTATGGCGGCACGGTTGTGACGGAAGAGCGACTTAAGCCTAACGCGGCAAAAATTCCGAATGTCTGTGCTCATTTCAAAATCGGCTGCATGGTCCAAGCAGAAAGCTCGTTCGTCAGGAGGTAACTACTACAACACGCAAAGTCAGTATCTAAGTT